>CAJOMI010000005.1 GCA_905235545.1 uncultured Lachnospiraceae bacterium
TCCATGCCGATCAGATAATCATAATCGTCATAATCTTCTTTTTTCAGTTGAACCGCCCGTTTCCCGTCACAGGAAATACCGTGTTTGGCAAGTTCCGCCCTCGCCGGCGGATATACAGGATTGCCGATCCCGTTCCAGATCTCCTCCGTGCTGGTGGCGGCAGAGGCAATGTAGAACTTGTCCGCAATACCCTTTTTTGTTACCATATCTTTTAAAATAAACTCTGCCATGGGGGAACGGCAGATGTTGCCGTGGCATATGAATAGTATTTTTATCATAATCTCTCATATCCTCTCATATGCTCACAAAGCCCTATTTTACTGGGTTTGTGGCATTTTTCAAAAATCACGCATCGTCTCATAATATCGCGTAAAATTGCATAATATTTGCATAAATAGGGGTACAAATGGGGGTACAAATGGGGCTCCGTACCCCTACGGTTTTTTGTGCACTTTATTGTGTATACTTTGAGCCGTTTTTGCAAACATATTTTTACAGTGCACAGACCCGTTTCATTTCTGCCTCTGCATCCTCAAATTTTACATGCGTATAGGTGTTGAGCGTCACGCTGATATCAGAATGACCCATGATATACTGAAGGCTTTTGGGATTCATGCCGCTCTTTGCCATGTTGGAACAAAAAGTATGTCTGCATACATGGGGTGTGACTTTCGGCATTTGGATCTTATAAATACTATTGTACTTATCCAGAATATGTTGAAAATACTTTTCCCAATGCAAAGCAACCATCGGCATGTTGTTCTTATCCAGATACAAAAATCCCGAGTACCCATCAATCATAGGCTCGACCTTTGGTTTCACACGTTTGGCAATAATCGTACGAAATGCAGCTTCCACTTCTTCGGACATCGGAATCTCTCTGACACCGCTTTCCGTCTTAGGCTCTTCGATCATATATTGCATATTTGAAGTTCTAATCAACTGATGATCGACGATGATCTTGTGATGCTTAAAATCAATATTTTTAATTGTCAATCCTACAAATTCCGAGATTCTCAGCCCGGTATGAAACAGAATAAATATAGCCTCGTAATAACGTGAAAAATGTTTATCCTGTTTTACAAATTCCAGATATTTACGTTCTTGCTCTCTGGTGAGCGCTTCTCTGGTTACACTGTCATTTACAACAACCGTAGCCAGTTCAAAGTCAAAGGGATTCCTTCGTATCAGGTCATCCTCCAGTGCCATACGAAATGCCGGTCTTAAGACACCTCGAATCGTATGAATGGTACTGTAGCCCTTTCCCTGTCTTTGCTGTAATGTGATCAGCCAGAGTTTTGCGTCAGAGATTTTGACGGTATCAATGCGTCTCGCACCAAAGGGATCTTGTTCCAAGAAATTGATTACAGTTTGATAACCGGTTCGCGTCGAAGTCCTTACTCCGATCTTGGTTGCGGTATATCTTTTTACAAGTTCCAAAACTGTCAGATTTCCTCCACCCGGTGCAATATGGTTGAACTGAGAAAACTGTAATTCCTTCTCCAATTCTCTCAGGGAAGGACCGGGCTTTTTGTTCTCCGGTGTACGATCATTCTTATCCAATCTCCAACTATATAAATATCTTTCCTTTCCGGTTCCATCGTAATACTTGAAACGATAGCGACCATTAGCCTGCTGATACTCGCCGTTATGTAGTACACGGCCTTTATTATCCTTTCTTTTACTTGACATATTAGACACTCCTTTCAAAAATAAAGGACTGCCCTCGATAGTATTCATTCTATCACAGGTCAGTCCACAAATCACTCAAAATTTGACATTTTTGCCATTTGTCCATGGCAGTTTTCTCCTCCGGAATATCGATCACACACAGGTTGCAGCGTCAAGAAACCTTTCAAAAAGTACCCTTTTGATCTTCACATGACTGCCGATCTCCAAGATGAAATCAGCGCCCGGATGTTCAGCAATAATCTGGTACAGCCTTGTTTCTCCGATCCCAAAATACTTTGCAGCTTCCGGCACGCTCAAAGAATACCTCTGCCAAAGAGGAATGGCTGTCTGCTCTGCGCTAAGTTTTACTCCAGTCCCTCTCATATCGATTGCATTCGCCTGATTGATCTTTTCCTGCAGTTTCACAATAGCCTGATAAGCCAAAGGCATAATGGCAGGTATCGATTTTGGTGTAACACTATTTTCAACATATACATTTATCTGCTTCATTTTATCTATTTTCCTTTCCGCATCCGCTGACCGGAAACAAAGTCCGGCAACAGACTGCTCAAACTATTATTTTACTTACTTTCAAGTTCCTTATTTCTCCAAACCGCTTATATTACAGGGATTCAAAAGGGATCTCCAGTTGTGTTTCCTCCAGTGAAATAAATGTTTCGTCACTGTTTCCGAAGTTTGTTTCCACCCGCATCCAGCCTCTCTGTTTTCCGTAACCGGGAATGTTACGAGGATTGGGATAGGGCTTCCATCCGGTGATCGTCCCATTCATGATCAGACCAATCTCTCTGGCTTCGTTGTTGCGGGGCTTTCCAAATTCTTTTAACCCTTCATTGTAAATCTGCTGAACACAGACCACATCCGAATCCGTGCGGTCAAGCCAATCCTGAATCAATCCGGTCCAGGTATCTTCCTGCATGAAGGGACGCTGATACTCGATCAGATTTTTCTCAATCTCCTTAGGCAGTTTCAGTTTCACTTTCCCGTCTCCGTAGAGAACCATCATTTCCGCCCACATCTGTTCAATATATGCACGGGATGCAGCTTCATCCTCCAAGATATGTACCTCCGCTTTCTTAGCATCACACATGATCGGAAGAAAACGCCGATTCCCGCTCCGATCCAACGGGAGGAAATTCACAACATTGGATGTACCCGCGAAGACACACTGTCTGGGAATATCTTCTGCTCTCATACCGTAGGGCTTCCGATAATTATCGTACTGTTTACTCAAGAATGCCTTGGTGGCTTCATTGTATTTGGTATTCAACACCGCAAGCATTTCTGCCATTTCACAAATCCAATGACCTGCCAGATGTTCATAAACCTTGTCATCATCCAGTCTCTTGATATCATCGGTAAACCATTTGTCTTTCAAACTTAGGAAACGTATAAACGTGGACTTACCTGCACCCTGTCCTCCCACCAGACAAAGCATATATTCAAATTTACAACCGGGCTTAAAGATTCGACTGATCGCCCCCAACATAAAAAGCTTCAGGCATTCGTACTCATATTCACTTCCGGATGTTCCAAGGAAATGAGGAAGGGCTTCTTTCACGCGCTCCACTCCATCCCAGGTAAGAGACTTTAAATATTCCCTCACCGGGTGATACTCATTCTCCGTAGCAACAATCTGCATGGCATCCCTAACTGCCTTATCATTTCGGAAGTGATAATTTTTCTCAATGTAATGTCTGATATGAATATCATCTTTATCCGTGACGTCCACGCGGAATCTGCTCCAAGGCATCTTCCCGGAGAGTTCAATCCTCTCACGGAAAAGATTATCCCGGACGTTTCCCGCGAAAAGCGGATCATTTTGAAAAATGAGCACAGCATTATCAATCGTGTTATATGGCGTATCCGATTTCGAATACTCAAGAAGCCCTTTGACTTCTTCCACAGATTTTGTGAAATTCTTCTGCATTATTCTCTACCTCTCTTTCTATTTTTTCAATCTTTTCTTGGATCTCATCATCTTTGTGATATGATAAGTAATCCATAATATTAATAATTTGTTCCCAGTGATCGATCACCCATGTGTAGTCTTCACTTTCCATCAAAAACTTCATCGCTTCCGATTCGCAAAGCAACTTTACATCATTCATCAACGAAAAAAGAGAGTGCGCTTTTTGACACAACTCTCTTTTTCGGATTTGATATTCTCTTTCTTTGCTCTTTTTTAATGCATAATCTGTGAGCGGTGGACTCCATGTTTTGTTTTTTTCATAAGGGATTTGGAAATCCTCAGCAAGCTTTTTCGCTGCTTCATAATTCCCTAATCCAAACAATTTGCCCACAAAAGAAATCACATCTCCCTTCTCCTGACAGGCATAACAATAAAAACCTCCTCCCTTTTTCTCATCAACCATCAGACTCGGATGATGATCATTGTGAAAAGGACATAACCCTTTTCCCTTATGATTCACCTGCACGCCATAATACTTTGCAGCCTCCATAGGTGAAACGTTCTCTTTTACAATTTGAAAAATGTTTTCCATCTCTTTCTCCTTTTCTAGGTTTTCACAAATTCGCAAGCAGTGTACCGAGGGCCCTCGGCACGATTTTGCTTGTTGGTGCTCCCCGCCCCAAACCCCGAATCTTCGTCTTCACTCGGAGCTACGCGTCAATAAATTGATGCTTTTATAATTCCGGGAATTTATAGTTTTCTCGTAACTATTCAGAACGGTATATCTAACAATCTTTGATAAATTCCTCTCAGTGGCACGTAAATTTTTTCCAACTCATCCTTCAGTTCTGCAATCTCATTTTCGGAAACCATTCCGCTTTCGTTGGCACGTTTTGCATACTGATTGATGTTCCTTGAAATAGTACCTGTAAGTCTGGTGAGTTCTTTCAGATCATCAATGTTGACTCTAATCACGAAACCATCAATCGCCATCTTGCGTATGTAAGCTGACATATTTATAATTCCTGCCTGCTTCATTTTCTCCTCGATCAAGGTTCGTTGTTCCGGTGTGACATAGATCCTGATCCTATCCGTGTACTTTCTCATAACCATTTTCCTCCTCTCATTACTTATTTGCCGGGGGTAGTGATCAACCAAAAACAGGCACAAAAAGCGCTTGCCTCTTCAAGAAATTCATTTTCTTTTTTAGACGGCGAATTTCTTTATCCTGTTCCTTAACCTGTTGTCCTTCAATCCTTCTTGAGTCCTTTGCCATCTCCCCAAATCATTTCCTGGCAGGTAACCTCTGGTTTCTTTAGCCATATAGACTGTTTTGGACTATGCCGTTATCTCGCCCTTGACTCGCTCCCCATCATTTAGAAACCGGATCATCGCTTAGCTTCCCCGAAACGATATTGATTTGGAATGTTCATTCAATTGTCATGAAATGATTTTCTCAAATTCAAAAGCCTCATCCCGTATATCCAAAAGATAGGAAATATTTCCAAAAACATAAAATATCCATGCTTTTAAATTTTTTATTTACTTCGAACATTTGTTCTGATATAATTTAGCTATAACGCTAAAAGAAATGAAATTGAAATAGTTCTAAAATAATGATGTGAGGTAATTTGATTGTGAAATGCAAATTGTCCATTCAGGAAAAGTTAAAAGATTTACGAATAGAAAAAGGCTTGTCCCTGCAGGAGCTGGCGGAACAGACTGGTATTTCCAGAGCATCTCTGGGGAATTATGAAACAGATGATTATAAAGAAATCTCGCACAAATCCATCTTGATTCTTGCAGATTTCTACGGAGTATCCTGCGATTATTTACTGGGAATGACGGAGAATCGGGAACAACATTCCTTCCCGGTGGATGAATTAGGCTTGGATGACGAGACCATCGAATTATTGAAGAACGGAAAATATAACGTGAGACTGATCTGTGAAATACTAAAGCATCCGGATTTTTTTAACTTCCTGTCAGATATGGAAATTTATGTAGATAATCTTGCCGGAATGCAATTTCGGAATATTAACAAAATGATCGAGCAAACAAGAATACGCCTGCAGAATAACGGAATTCCTGACAGCGACCATTACATGAAAACATTAGAGGCTGCTTCCATCTCTGAGGACAATTATTTCAACAACCTCCTCGGGAATGATATTGTTAAAATAGCAAAGGACATACGGGACGCACACGGAAAAGATTCAGAAACCGGTGAGCAGATGACACCGGTCGATGATATACTTGGAACATTTGAAGAATTGAAGAAAGCAGATAATTCTACCCAGGCACAGATGGTCATGTACAGCAAACTATTCAAAATCAACTTTACGAAGATGGATCCTTATGAATTCAAAACCTTTACCGATATCCTGCAAAGATACTCCGATCTTTGCAAACCGGTGAAGGGAAATGGACGTGGCAAAAAGAAAAAATAACACAAGACCGAAGGGCTTGTCCGGGATCCATCCCGCAAACCCTTTTCGCAACGGAAAAGGCGCACCCATACCTGCCAATAGGTAGGTATAGAAGTGCGCCCTTAGTTCCAAAGGGGTTAGAGAATAAAATGATCATGCATTTTCAAGGTATTCTCTCAGTTCCACCTCATCTTTATACTTTTCTTTATTACTTATTAGCGTAGCAAGATATACTTTATGCTCCAAAAACTCAATGCCTTTAATGCCATTACTTAAGTTCACCAAAAAATCTATCTCTCCATTGATTAAAGGTATTTCACTTCCGCTCCATGAGGACTCTAGTGTAAAGAAATAAAGTTCTTTGAAATCATCAATACTCTTATCCCGCCTTAAAAATTTAAGCACATACTCTACTTCCCATTCAGGAAATATTACAGCAACTACATTGATCAATTTTTTATATCTATTCAAATCATTTTTTGGGTTCTCCAATTGATCCGACAACCATTTTCTCTTCCTTTCATCTATATCCTTTTTTCCACATGCGTGAAAAATCAACTTTGCCGCCTCATTAATATAAATAAACATTCCATCAACCAACATATCAAACAGGCAACATATTAGTTCAGAGTATTCTGGTTTTCCCCAAATTCCATCTACTATATGATACTCATTGCTTTCATACCTATGATGATCTTTTAGCCATTCAACATATCTCCCCCATATCTCTGGCTTCCGATCATATAATGCTAAAAACATTTTGCCTTCGTAATCCACATCTGAATCTAACGCTTTTATATAGATCTCACATAAAATATCAATACTCCCTTCAAACAAATTAAGAATCAAAGTAACACTGTCATCCCTAAATACTCTCCGCAAAAACAAGGCTCCGGCAGATGGCTTCTCAACAAGCTTATCAATCACCTCACTTAGCAACTCCTTATTGTACTTAGCATATTTACTCAAAGTACAAGGATCCGGAATAATCTCATCATTGTTTCTAATAAATCTTTTGAATTCTGTTGCTATTTCTTCCGAAACATATTCTCCCGCCATACATTCCCAAATTCTATATAGCCAAACGGATTTAGATGTAAATTCATATTTGCTTACTAATTCCTTAGCCTCATAGTATCCATAATGAAACAACATATATTGAATTATACCATTCATAGAATACGAAATGCCTGGAGCCCCGTGGGAGAAGAAGATATCCAAAACGGATTTATACTTTTCTTCATTTTCCTCGAGTAATTCAAACACAATACTTATTCCAGAACCTAATCCCCAAACATTCTTTTCCTCAATCTTACATATATATTCACAGGCTGAAAAAAATTTATGAAAATCTGCATGGGAATAAGCTACAATTTCGTCATGTATGGCATCCTTTCGAATTCTTTCATCCTCCTCAAGAGTCCTTCCAATTACATGCTCCCTTGTTAACAAATTATATGTTCTGTAATACTCATTTTCGTCTGCCCGAAGCATTCTCTCGTCTACATCCATTTCAAGAGATGAAGCATCTTCCTTATACATTCCTATTACTTTAGCACTTACAAAATCAATGTCACCCATAATAAATGGATAAATATGATCAAAATCAAATTTGACAAACTCTTTTGTCATATCCTCATTCAAACCATTAACATGTCTTTTTGTAAGCAATTCGTTAATCTTATCTTTGTATCTATTATCTTTCCGCAAAACAAATAATGAATTCCAAATTTCAGAACGAATTTGTTTCATTTCATCCGTTAGAACTATCACAGATTTACAAAAAGTCACATCTCTATGTTTTCTTCCTTCTTCAAAATAGCGAAACTCCGTTTCCAAAGCGTATTCTGCGACATAAATATATAACAATGAAAAAGCATAATTGTTTCCATCTTCACACTCACGCCACAGTTTCGACAACAGCAACGCTTCTTTTGAATACCCGCAATAATATGAATTCTTATCATACATAATGTTGGTAATGATAGCATGATAAAAATCCATGAATAAATCCATTCGTTTATGAAAATAAACTAAAAGTAGCTCGATTGAGTCCTCAAAACAATCTAAATACTTATATCCTGACAGTATCTCAATAACTGATGTCTTTATCGAATTATGTTTTTTTCGTTCCTCGATTTCTCCTATTGTAAGGGTATACTCTTTGCATTCTTCATTATCAACAATACCCTTGATAATCAATAGCGATTTTATTGGATTCACTTGATAAAACGATTCCAAATAAGCATTCTCATAGATTGAAGGGGCACTATTCCAAGCTTCATTTATTTGTCCTTCAACAAAGGTTCTCATGTCATCTGACAAAAACTTTTTTATCAAAGTATTTATCACATACAAAACCTTATCTCTGAATTTGGGGAAGGCCAAAAGAATCAAATCTTGCAAAGAGAACCATTTGTTCTCATAAAACACATAATATAAAATATAATCGCCAAAGCTTTGATCCGAGATGTTTACTATCTCATCCTTAAACCAATCAATTAATTCTAATTCATAAAGTTTCTGAAGCGTAGATTCTAAATTCAAATCGGGGAGGTATTTGTCCATCAGTTTGTGGTAAAACACATTATCTCTTATCCTAACTGGTCCCGATAATGAAATCACACAAAGAAATACAACATCTTCCTTAACCAAAGCCGTCTCTGAAAGAATACCACCATAATAATTTGCGAAAACATCCGTAGCATTTTTTATTGATGTCAACCCATCATTTATAAGTTTTAAACCAGCAAGCATAGCAACGCGTACATTCCCACATGCAATATCAGTGATTCGCTTAAGTCTTATGTAGTCATTAATATTTAGATTGTTCTTCAAAATATTTTCTATTTCTTCATCCTTAAATTCATTAATTTTGATCAATTTAGGCTTTACGCGCTTGACCGTAACTTCCGTCACATGATTTCTTGCATAATCCCTGACCGTGAATATCATTCTTACCTTGTATTTTCCTGATAACGATAAAACATAATCCAAAACGCCTTCAATTCCGGTTATCTGATTGGCGTCATCAAAGAAAAGAAGATACTCACCTTCTTGATCCACATAGTATCTAATATCGTCATATAATAGATTTCTGTTACTCTTAACACATAAAACCTTCCAGCCTTCCCTTTCGCATTTTCGACATGCTTCCAGTACCACTCGAGTTTTTCCAACGCCAGATGCTCCTATTACAATGGTTATCTCATTAGATTTTATGGATTCAATAATCTCCGCCAATTCATTTTCTCTATAAAAAAAATCGCAGTCAATCGGCGCATTAATCTTTGATTTGTCACAATTTGAAACAAAATCCTCAATATCAAATATCTGATGTGTATCGACCGAAACACTTAAACGCTCTTTAGCAAGATTCGGATACTTATATGCCAAATCATGTGATATCGTATCAATACCGATCAGTTCAACTTCTATCTCGCCCAGCATGGAACGCAAGTCTTCAAATTGCTCTATATGGATATTCGACGAAATATGACCACAAATGATTTTCTGAATTCTATTTTTATCAAGAGCCAATTTGGCTTTATTGAAACAAGCAAGTATATCAGTTCTTATCTTCTTTGGAGTATCATCCGTTACACTTCCGCATGTTATCAATATATACTTTTTTTCTTCTGTTAGGACATACGAATCAGGAGTCCCTTTCGTTGTCTTATCTGTTCCTGTTTGAACTCCTAGCGTCTGTATATTATTAAATCCAAATTTTTTAAAAACATATGCATCAAAAAGGCCTTCGAAGGCGCCACCACTCAGTTCTAGTATTTTGTTCTGAATAATATTTACATTGCTCAATAGTTACACCTTCTCTTTCAGTTTATCATTTACCTTCGTGATTCATCATTAACAACTAGGTAGCACATACTTCTCCGCTATCTCATCCAGCTGCTTTTTTATCGACGGAAAATCTCCACTCAAATCCAGAGTTCTGGCGCATATCCGATTCCCCATCATTTGATATTCATTGTCGAACCTTCCTTCTTCTTCGGTCTGAGCATACAGTAGCATACCCGCAACTTTCTCATGCGGAACTTCCGCAAGCTCATTCTCTTTTGTCTTGACATAGGTGAAGATCTGGTACAGATTGCCCGTAGGAATCGATACCTTACCAAACTGTTCCCGTAGGTTCCGTTCGTAATACTTAGCATCAATAATAAGTGTCCGGTCGCCGCAGGTCAGTGTGATATCCGTCTTCATCTTCGGAAGAAGATCCCGGAATCCGTCATCAACCTGCCAATCCATCATGGACGCTGAGGCTTTGACCTTCAGGTGCTTATACTCCGTGTTGTAATATTCCAAGATAAACTTCTCATACAGGTGATGCATCTGCTGATCGTCCAAGAAATCCATCAGCTTCGTTGAGCCATCCGATTTCGTCTGCAATAATCCCTTAATAACAAGATGGCATACAGAAACCAGCATCCTGTAACTTTGATTATTACGATTGAACCGCATTGACCAGTTAATCGTATGTATATCCAAGGTATCGACTTCTCCAAAGAATATCAGCAGCTTCTTAATCTCCTTCTTCCTCTCAGGAGAGATCTTTGATTTCAGCAACAACTCCATCGTAGTTTTAATGATTCTGTTCATATAGGAATTGACGGCGAAGTCATCATATGTACAGACCAGCTGACCTTTGACTTTGCTAAGATCTTTAATCGATGCAGTTACATCTATCTTTCCACGGAGCGAAGAAAGCACCTCTGTATCGGAAATGTATTCCTTTCCCAAGCCACGCTTTAACTGAAGCGAAACTCCTTTTGTCAGAATGGATGCGCATAGTTCCGCCACGTTATGAAATTCTTCAGTTGCTATGCTTTTGTATCCCTGCTCATTTAGTACCCGGAAGGCATATGAGAGCATGTAATACACATTCTGAATTGGTATCACTTAATCGCACTCCTTAAATCCTCGATCCATGTCTTAGCCTTTGCCGGTTCGTCAAACCAGTATTCCTTAAGCAATGGAGCAAGTTCAAATTCCACAATTCCTGATAAAGTCTGATCGGATGTTTCCTTCAGTTCGCAGAAATAACTGTGACCAATACAGAAACCTTCTCCAAGAGAATCATCTGAAGCAATATCCGCATTCAGCGATTCCACGCGATCTATCAGCTTATTAAACTTCTCACTCTGAAGACCTTCCTGATACTGTCTAAAACCTTTGGTGTTGAACCCCGGATCCATATCGAAAAATGCAAACCTTCTACGAAGAGCATAGTCCATCATTGCGAGGCTCCTATCGGCGGTATTCATCATTCCGATAATATAAACATTCTTGGGAACAGAAAACTTCTCATCTGCGTATAAGAGTTTCAACTCGATGCCTCTTTTATCCGATTCAATCAGCATGAACAACTCACCGAAAATCTTGCTGAGGTTTCCACGGTTGATTTCGTCTATGATAAAGAAATAGGGAGTATCTTCACTGTCCACTTCGGCAGACTTACAGAAATCGTAAAATGCTCCGTGCTTCAAATCAAATCCACCTTCCTGTGTCGGCCGGAACCCCATGATAAAATCTTCATAGGAATAACTCTGATGGAATTGCACCATCATCACACGTGACGGATCCTTCACTCCCATAATTGAATAAGCAAGTCGTTTTGCTGCAAATGTCTTTCCCACACCCGGAGCACCTTGTAGTATCACATTCTTTTTCTTTTTTACCAAGGCGACCAGCGTATCATATTTGGTCTTATCCATATAGACTTCTTCAAGGAACATATCAGCATCATAAGGCTTCAGATCAATCTCTACCGGTTCCTCGATATCGTCTTCAATCTCACTCTCAAACAGGGAATTTAATTTTTCCACATAATCGGTATATGCCGTAATATCTGTAAGAGTCTTCATCACAGCCTGCCCTGGATGCTGCCACACACCTTTATGTGTCCATTTCACCTGACGAATATTTTTATAATGATCACGCTGGGGATCAAATTTATATTCAGATCCAACAACGCCGCGACCAATCACCTGATGCATTCCTTTCTTTGCGAAGATAATATCGCCGGGCTTCATTTCATTAACAAACTGCCACGTTGCATGAGCATCGTTCTTAAAAGATCTGGATGGATCAATCTTCTCCTGCATAGCCTGTCTCATCTCGCTTTTGGTATTGTAAGCAGACAGATCACCAATATTATCCCATCCAATTCCCATTATTCCTGCGGAATAGTATTCATCCCAGTACATGGCTCCGTCACCAGGCGCATATATCCAATAATGTACTGTCTCAACCCCCTCATCGGCGATTGCCGCACCTTTATTTTCCCTTTGTGCTTCCAACTTTTTAGCTACAGCCTGTTCCTGATTAATCTGTTCTGAATATCTCCACGCTTCAAAGCTCAGTTCTTTAAAGTCTTTTAGTGGGCTGACATCACTTTGGAGATATGTACGTAATTTTTCAACAATATCAAAATACTTATCAGCGGGAATCTTTGCCTCTATTTCCGGAAGGGTCTTCACCAGTTCCTCCGGAATCTTTCCGGATTCATAGATATACCATGTATTCCGCTGATCCAGATTCAAAAGCGCATTCGGAGCAATCCAGTATAATCCCATAGTGATCTTACTGTTTCCATTGCCCTTCTTATTTATACACAAGTCAAAATACTTCGATACTTTGGCAATCGTCTCCGAAGAAGGATCCTTTGCATAAGCCAATGCTGCATCAAACAGCTCCCAAAGATCCTGAATATCATCATTCCCACGATCCGGAATAAAATAATAGAAGGTCGCATTCTGAGGATTCAGCACAGGAATGCTATCAAAAGCTGTCGGAACCGGAGCTTTCACATCAAAAAGTTCCGCTATTGCCTTCAAAATAGAAAGACGATTCGCATCCGTCAGCTTCTTATTAAACAATCCAAAGAACGTGAACGGATCGATATCTATGATCTGGTTGTCCTTCTCCAGCGTAGGAAGATTGATGCCAGTGATCTCATATATTCTCCTTACCTTCTCAATCAGTTCTTTTCGATTATTCTTGTACTGTAATAATTCACCGGATAATTCCTTGTAAAAAACCATCCAGTTAAATTGGTTTATTTCGCTCATAATGCACCTCCTGAAAGGCCTACCCGATCGTGCCTATCGCAGATAAGACCTCGTCTATCTTTTTTGCAATACTTTATTGCTCAGTAAGTGGTGGAATCGGAATCAGCATCTGTTTACATCTTCCACCGCTAAAACCATCCTTATCACCAACTGACTTGTCTTTAATGTACCTTTGAGCATATGAACTACAAAAGAGTTTGTGTACATAAAAACTTAACCGGTCATCGACCATTCGGATGATAAGGATATGCTGATTTTAACTGCCTTTTCCAGAATTATCTGGTAAATATGATCCATTGCCTGTTTCTTGAATCCAATTTATTATCCCCAATCTATTTCGTCTAATTGTTCTATATAATTTTTTCCTTTATTCTCATTAACCATATGAATAAAATACGCAATGCCATATAAATGCTCCATATAGAACGATCGATTACAACCTATATGTCTCATATGATCATCAATGCCATATTTTTTTATAAAATAAATAGCATTTCGAATTTCATTTTCAATCTTCGAAGATACCGATATTTTATTATTTACAATAAGTCCCGTTACTTCTTGCCTCTGATTGTTATATTGTAACCTAGTTTTATTTTCATTAACCAGGAATCCTTCTTCCTCCACAATTTGCTCTACCAAAGGAATAATCGTGGATATTCCTCTTTTTCCCGAAAAGGTAATATCATCTGCATATCGGCTGTAATCTGCCCCTACTGATTCAGCTAATTTTCCCAATCGTTTATCAAGTTTTAGTAAAATATGATTCGATATGGATGGACTTGCAGGTGATCCTTGTGGAAGCACATTTTCCGCATTGGTACACAATTTTGTAAGTAAATGGGCAACGTCCTTTCTATAACCTATATACGCAAACATTAAAAAAACTTCTGAGTATGTTATACTTGGGAAAAAATCTTTTATATCCATATTGATGACAAGTTCTTTTCCCACATGCCTTCTTGCATTGTCAACTATAGATGTATTCTTTCTGAATCCAGTTGCATACTCAGAAATAATAAACTTATCTACAATTTCATCTTTAATCCATCTTTGGATTTCTTTTAATCGTTTACATGGAGCTTCAATTTGTCGCATTCCACCTGATTTCTTTGGTATAGAAAAACTTCTGTATAAGGTATTTTTATTTTCACCAAAGAAAATATTCTGCTCTCTTTTTTTAATTTGAAATATTTTTCTTAGGTGCCTCAAATTATAAATAACAGGAACATTATTGTCATTCAATCTTTGTATATATTCGGTTATACAATCATATGTCTCTTGAGAAATCACTCCCTGTTGTAAAGCAATTTGCAAATTATTATTTTCCATATTGTATAAAGAAAAGGCACTACCATCTACCAAAACTGTTATTGCGACGGCAGCCAAAGGATGCCGTCAGGCGAAGCCGCCATTTAGCGTTGTAAGACGCTAAATGGTGCTATTGGGGTCTCACGGATGGCGAAGCCATATGTGATATGTGTGCGGCCAGGCAAGTGGTCACGCCTTTAGGCGTCCACTGACGCCACACACATATGGCTTCAAGTACCGTAATCTAATAGAATAACCACCGGTTATTCATTTTCTAAATAGTAGTGCCTATCCTTTCTCCTTTATTTGAAATTGCACGGTATGTACTCTTCGTGCTTTCTAAATACTGTCGGTTCTTCCATTGCCTCTTTAAACCTACTTTGTCCTTTTTTTATTCGACTAATAAAAAGATGTGATTTAAGTTTGGCAGTCGGCCGAAAGTGCCCCGCCTCATTAATTATATACTCCTGATCTAGCATGTCTTTTAGCGCCTTATCTGCTTGTATTGCAGTCAAACCGAATGTCGTCATAAAATCATCAATAGATATTCCTTGAGTTTGTCCAAGACAGTAGATCAGCATAACCACCATTTTCCCATCTTCAATTCCATATATGACAGGAGCTTCTCCCTTGTTTTTTCTGTTTTTTGCATTTCTTTGCATCACGGATAATGTAGTCGTTTGTTTCTTTTTCCGAGGAAATAGCGCTGAAAAACCCATCAAATCCTGCCAAAATATCCCCAAGGTATTATTGGGTGTATTGTAGTGAAATGCCACTAACGATGCAACATCTTCAAACCCCAAAACATACTTTTCAATTGTATGTTTACTGCATAACTCCATGTAATACCGCTTTTTCTGCTCTGCTTCTATTTCACTGTAAATATAATTTTTCTTAAATACTTCATCACTATAATCCAGTGATATTATCTCAATAATTATACCTACACTCTTCGCATACTCTTCTATCTGCCGAACTGCTAGGTGTGTAATATGTAATGTCAAAAAATAAAAATTGATATTTTTAGTTGAAGCGTTAACCTGTAACATTTTATCCACAGTTTTAATAAATGTCTTCCCTGTGCCAGAATAATCATCGACAACTACCAAGTCCTTTGGAATCTGTTCCGTTTTTAATAATCCCAGAATATTATTCTCCGCACTCGAATACACATTATTTTGCATCCAAAAACTGATAAACAGTATATCTGAACAAGCAACACCTTGTTCCTTAATAATTTTAGTAAAAATAACTTCCTTCACATCGCCTTGATAGTTTTTCAAAAAAGCATCAAATAACTGAACTACTTTTTCTTTTATCCTTTCCTCACTGTAATAATAAAACTGCATCAGCAACTCTAACAGAAAAGGATGCTCTTCTTCTGAAAACGCTTGTAACCATTTATCTATACGTTCAGCAAAATCTTCCCGTATTTTCATTCCTCCCCAACGTGATGTTATGTCCTCATATTTGGGGTGTTTTCTTCCTGATGACATATTTTCTCAATTCCCTCACTCAAACAATATCCTTCTCACCGTTGGTTGCATACTGCGTCATTCTGGTCTTTACATGATTGGATTCTCCAATTTACGCCCGCTTGCATTTTCAAGTATATATAGCATCGTCCAGTTATCCAGATACTTTTCATTACTATATTGGTTATTTTTGAAATCACCCTCGATGATTTTATACATGAACATTTATCCTTTTACTGATTACACTTCTGCCTGAACAATGTGTCCGAAGTTAAGCTCATCCTGTAATAAACCATATACATAAGACGGACTTTCCCGATACAACCCGGTTTCTGTATCCAAGAGTTTTTCGTAAATCTGAGAATCATATATGGTACGCATAGCAAGGTCATATTCTATGCTCTGCGTCTCAGTGAGCATTTCAACAAGATCCTGCACCATATATTCAATCATCTGCTGTTCTTTACTCATAGATTAATCACTCACCTTTCTCAGTAAACTGATCGCTTTCTGCGTATGGAAGGAATACTGATTAGTAGTTTTCTTATAAATCATACCGCTAAGCATATTTTCAAAAGTAATGACACCATTTTCATACTGTCTGAACAAAAGTGCCATGTCATCATCAGCGATTGGTCCAATCACAATGTCATATTTATTATCGAAGTTACACTCCGGATCAGAAAAATCTATAAACTTCTTACTACGATTGTTTCTTACAAACCTTGCCCATTCCTCAGATGTTTCCGTTCCAAAATTCCTGATATTTAAACCTTCCATCTCAACGAAAGAGTCATCAATCTCATATATATTCAGAACCGGCAAGCCACCATAAATTCGTGCCACACGAGTTGCCATCTTTTCGGCCTGTTCTTTCATGACTGTAAGATAAAATCCCTGTCCAAAATCCTTATAAGGACGACACATCGCAAGATTTATCTCTTTAATATCTGTATTACTTCCGTGATATAACCGCATCAATATCTCCCCCCGTTATTTCTGCAAATCATCGTAAGATCCTCAACAGCGTCATCTAAGCTAAGCGTATGCTCAATATCATAATGTTCCTTGATGAACTCAATTCCCTTATACTCATGCAAATAGTGAAATGCTTCTTTTGAGGCGATATGAAATTTATTGGCAAATTCGTTTACGCAAACGACGGTGTAGTTGATTTTCTTTTTTAATTCGCTCATTTTAAATCCTTCCACTTAACTTGGCGTAAAGTTTCGTTTTAGTGTCCCATCTCTCACTTTTGGAGCCAAGCTGAAATTACTCTAAATTCTGCAACATTTTTCTTGCTTTGCGCGGGTCAATCGGTTTTTCTGCATCTGTCGGTATAAACCACATGCGTCCTCTCTGAATGGCTCCCTTAATTCTGCCCTCTTTACAATAGATTGCCACCCATCTCTGCGATACATTCCATTTCTCTGCACATTCTGCTGAAGTCAAATAATCCATCTCATTTCCTCCAAAAATCGTGAACAATGCACTGATTATATTATATTCTATTAAGCGAACACTTTCAATACAATAAAAGCAGTTATTGCAAAATATGCAACACCTGCCTTTGACACATTTATTTATTTCTATCGAGGACAGTCCATTTAACAATAACGTAATACTAAAATAGGGGTACAATGGGGGTACAAACCACTTCCCCACACCCCGAAACCCTTGATTTTCCTAGCCTTTTTCGAAAAAGCAACTTCTTGCCGTGGCAGATGAAAAGTATTTTTATCTTAGTTTTGTTTCTCCTTGATTTGCCCCGGAATGCCCTGTTTTACAAGGGATTTCGGAGATTTGTGAAATGTGTGTTTTTGCTGGCATCTTGGCAAAATAGGGCAAGATGGAGCAAGTTGCTGTGGGCTGTTAGTAGTAAAAGTGGTAGTAAAACAGGGTTGGGTTACTACTAAGGATTTTGTTTTACATCTGGAACAGATAGATTAATAAAGAATAAGCAATTGATAATTGTATCTATCTCATTTCGTACTTTTTCATCCTTAATAATATATGGATCATATTCCTCATCTTCTACTTCGGTAATTGGTCTCATGTTTTTATGATTGTCACGAATATCTTTTTCAGCTTCATCAGCCACCATAGGTGTCATAGGTAGCAAAAACAAAGTATTCTCATTTATCTTTATTAGTATAACAATCATACTTTCATAAACCATATATCTATAGAAAACTTTTCTGTTATCCCAAAGGTTAATATATTGTAGTGTGTTAGAATATGTTCTATCGCAATAAATATACACGTTTTCTGTTGTTGTCGAATAACCTAACAACCTATTATTCTCATAATCATAGTTCTTATATGAAGTTAATAAAACAGACTTATTGTCATTTTGAACTAACAATTCTTGTAACTCTGTCTTTTCAAGAAGGCATCCAAAGATTTCTTTATCCCTCAAACTATAAAAGAAAACTATCTCTCTTGCTTCATCTTCCCCGACAAAATCAATAACTCCCATCTTATTAAATAAATCTACAATATTTTTTTGTAATCCTCCAAGCAAAAACAATGTAGAATACTCAATTGACTTACATTTCATTTTAAGAGATTCATATCCTATCTTTTTCATGTTACGTTTTACGTAATCTTCGTTAAATGCTGTTGGTATCTGCTGCAAAAATACCGAAGACGAATCGACTTCGTTTATTTCAACTTGCGCTATTCGATTTTTATAAATTTTAATATTAGGAGAACCTTCAAATATACCTAACACAAAATCTTTAATTTTTACAAGTCTATCTCGATAAAAATCAACACTATTATCCGCTTCACTTTTTGCCAAAGAAAAAAGCTTCTGACTAAATTTCTCATAAGTTTCCTCTTTCTTGCACTCTTCTATCATTGCAAAAAAAGACTTATTAGGTAAGTATTTCTCAGAAAAATCTTGCCTTGAAACCAGTTTTTTTATAGATTTATTCGTCGCAAATAATTTGCCATCATAATCATATATACTCGAATTCATAGATTTGAGGGCTAGTTGAAAAACGGCATGCGCAATAGCCATTTTTCTGTTATTATCTGAATCTTTCATATATTCAAGAATAAAGCAGAGCGGTTTTACATACCCATAGTATAGCTTATTATTACTCCTAAGATTGTTTATAAACTTTTCATATTCTGAAGTATCACGAAGCATAAAATACGTAGATTCAATGAAAACTGCTAAGCCTTCCTGAACTTTTATAGTGTGATTTGCGAAGAAATCAATCGCTGACTTCATCTTATTGATGTCATTATTGCAAGTTAAAGAAATCGTCAGCTTTTTTAAGCAATACTGTATTGTTCCATACACACTTTGATTCGATAATACGAAATGAGTATATTCATGAATTGCGGTATTAATCCTCTCTTCCTCACTCATCAATGCATTTAATAATGTAAAATTATCAAAATCATACTGTCCCAATAACCGAACATCCACCTTCATCATCCCTTCCTCAAATATTAATCTATTCTATTATATCGGTTGGCTAAAACTTTTTCCACAGAAAAAAACGCCCCAGCCAAGCCGGAGCGTCATTCATCTTCTATATTAAATTGCCTTAAACATCTTCTGTGACATTGGTTTCTCATTCTTCTTTTCAACCTCTGTCTGTGCTTTACGGAAGTCTTCCATTCGTTTCAATTCTTCCTCTGCATCATCAAATCCGATATGCGTGTACACATTCATTGTGACCGATATATCTGAATGCCCCATGAGGTACTGCAGTGTCTTAGGATTCATTCCCGATTTTGCCATATTGCTGCAATAGGTATGTCGGCACACATGAGGCGTGATGTTTGGCATCTGCACACGGTAGATGTCATTATACCTGCCGACCATGTGGTTGAATCGGTGCTGCCAGTGCATTGTAAATGGTAAATAGTCTGTACCTTGGTTTATATCACTCGATATGGGATAATCATAGATAACTCGAAACTCGTGTGAAATTGTACAATTTTACACCA
>CAJOMI010000006.1 GCA_905235545.1 uncultured Lachnospiraceae bacterium
TGAGAAGAGGATGGCAATACAATGCCGGACTTTGTAGTCTCTTCTGCAACAGCTTCTTTTAATACAACTCTGTCACCCAATGGTACTAACTTCATATTCGTTTCCTCCTTTTTCAGCCCTATTCATACGACTGTCATCATTCTTTTTGTTAGCACTCATTTTGTTCGAGTGCTAATATATTTTC
Organism: uncultured Lachnospiraceae bacterium; assembly: GCA_905235545.1. Classification (GTDB taxonomy): domain Bacteria; phylum Bacillota; class Clostridia; order Lachnospirales; family Lachnospiraceae; genus CAG-590. Next base: position 185 of record CAJOMI010000006.1, read on the forward strand.
TATTGTAATCCTTTTTAAAAAAAAATCAACCCCTAATTTCAAAAAATTGTAATTTTTTAGAAATTATTTTATTCCGGCTTTTTCCCAATCGTCACTGTTCCATCCGGTGAAATACTGCTTCCATCTTTTTTGAGCCCGCTTCCTTTTTTAAAGAGGATTTTGTCTTCATTTCCATCCGCAAACTTATCTGCTATATCCTGTGCATCCCAGGTCCATGTATATTTGAGTGTACCCCGGAATTCTTTATCTCCAAGCAGGACATCTGCCACTCCATCTCCTTCTGTGCCCGGGAGCCAAGCCATCACAAGGCCATCAAAATCCTCTATCTGATTTGCAATCGTGACCGGTCTTCCCGCTAACATCAATGCAATAACCGGAATATCCTCTTTTCCTGCTGCTTTTGCCGTCTCTTTGATGGTATCCAATACCTTCTTATCACTTCCCATAATTGTAAGATTACTTGGTTTTCGATCTCCCGAAGTCTCCACATACGGATTCTCGCCAATTACAACGAGGACCGCATCGTTGCCTGCATTCACTTCTCCGTCTTTGCTATATTCGATTGTGACATCATCACCTGCAGCATTCTGTAGTCCCTGAAGAATTGTCGTTCCCTCGGTAATATTGCCGGTAGAACCCTGCCAGCTTATCGTCCATCCACCACACTGCACGCCGATATCATCCGCTTTCGAGCCTGCAACAAGTATATTCTTGCTTTCAGCAAGAATCTCCATTGCCGTTTTCTCACCTATCTTATCATTCTTCAAAAGAACCAATGATTCGGAAACTGCCTGTCTCGCAAGTGCGCGGTGTTCGTCTCCTCCATAGATTTCCTTCAGAGAATTCTCTGTTGTTCCACTTATTTCTTCTTCAAACAGACCAGCCTCAAATTTGACTCTCAATATTCTCCTGACCGCATCATCGATTCGTTCTCTGCTGATACTGCCCTCATTCACTGCAGCAACAATTTCATCCATGCACTCTTTCCATGAAGTTACCTCCATAAGCATGTCAACTCCGGCATTTACACTATTGACAATCTTCTCTCTGTAATTGGAACCGGATACCTGCTGAACCGCATTATAATCACTGATCACAAAGCCGGAAAATCCCAAATCTCCCTTTAATACATCGGTAAGGAGGTATCCGTTTTCATGCATTTTGAGACCGTTCACACTGTTATAAGACGCCATGACCGTACGCACTCCGGCGTCTATTGCAGCCTGATAAGGTAAGACGAGCTGTTCTCTTAACAGCGTCTCAAATGCTTCCTCATCCATCTTGACATTTCCCTGATTCATACCTGCGGTTGTATATCCCTCGCCAAGAAAATGCTTTGCTGTCGCAAGCACATGCTTGTCATCCAGGTATTCCGCACTGTCTTTATCCCCTTGGAAACCTCTGATATAAGCCGCTCCCATCTTCGCAACATAATCAGCATCTTCTCCAAATCCTTCATAAGTTCTTCCCCACATTTCGTTTTGCGGATTGGCCAGTGTAGGAGCAAATGTCCACTGAATACCGGTCGCTCTGACTTCCTCTGCCACAGCCGCCCCAATCTTTTCAACCAGTTCTTCATCGTCTGCTGCACCCAGACCGATATTGTGCGGGTAAACGGTCGCAGCATACACATTGTTATTGCCATGCACTGCATCAATGCCATAAAGAATCGGAATGCCCAGTCGACTGTCCAATGCCGCCTGTTTGATCTCATTGACATGTGCCTGCCAGTCATCTACGGTATTACCGGACAGCGGTGCGGATCCTCCTCCGCTTAAAACCGATCCAATTCCATACTCAGAAATCTCCTTCAAATTGATTGCCGACTGCTCCGGCTGTAACATCTGTGCAGCTTTCTCCTCTAATGTCATCATGGAAAGAAGTGCCTCCACTCTCTCCTCCACATCCTTACTTGCATCCATATAAAGGGACTTGTCAAGTGGTTGCGGTTCATCGCTCTCCGTTTCCCCGCCGGCATTTGTCGTAGTTTCAGAGGAATCTGCCTGTTCCTGTAACACCTCCGTATTCGTACTTTCCGGCTTCTGGCTGCCGCATCCCGAAAGGGATCCTGCTGCCATTGTAAGCATCATCATCATTGCCATAAATCGACTGTTTTTTCTTCCTATTCTCATATCCATTTCTCCTTGCATTATAACTTATTATCAATACCCGCATGCATATCTTTGATATCGTATATCATTTATATTTTAAATACAAGTCTCCAATTTTTTAAAACGGTTTGAAAATATTATAATTGGTTCAGAACAAAACAGGAGGATTTTCTCATCTTAGAGAAATTCCTCCTGCTTTGTTCATTCCGGATACTTTATACAAAATATCCGATTGCTTTCTATTATTATAAATCTTCCTTATTCTACGGAATAATTCGGAGCTTCCTTTGTGATCTGAATATCATGCGGATGACTTTCTTTCAGGGAAGCTGCAGATATTTCCACAAACTGAGCTGTCTCATGCAATGTTTCGATGTCCTTTGCTCCGCAGTAACCCATTCCGGAACGAAGACCTCCAAGCAACTGGAACACTGTATCCTCCAATGTTCCCTTGTATGCAACACGACCTTCCACGCCCTCCGGAACCAGTTTCTTTGCATTGGACTGGAAATAACGGTCTTTACTTCCGTTCTCCATCGCTGCAATGGAACCCATGCCCCGATATACTTTGTACTTACGTCCCTGATAAAGTTCATATTCACCCGGTGCCTCATCCGTACCGGCAAACAGACTTCCCATCATACAAACATTAGCACCGGCTGCCAATGCCTTAGTAATATCACCTGAGTACTTGATACCACCATCGGCGATAACCGGAATTCCGTATTCTTTGGCAACGTCATAAGCTTCCATGATAGCTGTAATCTGAGGTACACCGATGCCGGCAACGACACGGGTTGTACAGATCGATCCAGGTCCGATACCGATCTTCACAGCATCTACACCCATCTTGATCATCGCTTCCGTGCCGCTTCTGGTTGCCACATTTCCGGCAATCACCTGCAGATCCGGATATTTTTCACGAATCAACTTGAATGTCTTAAGAACATTAGCCGAATGTCCATGCGCCGTATCGATCACAATCGCATCTACCTTAGAATTCACAAGTTCATCCACACGATCCGTAATATCCGGTGTGACACCAACTGCTGCCGCACAAAGTAATCTTCCCTGAGAATCCTTTGCAGAATTCGGGTACTTGATCGTCTTCTCAATATCCTTGATTGTGATGAGTCCTTTCAGTGCAAAATTCTCATCCACGATTGGAAGTTTCTCCTTACGCGCCTTTGCAAGAATCTTCTTTGCTTCCTCTAAGGTGATTCCCTCTCTGGCAGTAATCAAGCCTTCCGAAGTCATGGATTCTTTGATCTTCTTTGAATAATCCGTCTCAAACTTCAGGTCACGGTTCGTAATGATACCTACCAGTCTGCCATTTTCACAAATCGGCACACCGGATATACGGTATTTGCCCATCAAACGATCTGCATCCTCTAATGTATCTTCCGGAGAAAGAAAAAACGGATCTGTAATGACACCATTTTCAGAACGCTTAACCATATCTACCTCTGCCGCCTGAGCCTCAATGGACATATTCTTGTGAATTACTCCAATACCACCCTGTCTGGCCATCGCAATCGCCATTCTGTGTTCGGTAACGGTATCCATACCGGAACTCATAAGTGGAATCTGCAATTGAATCTTCTTTGTAAGCTGTGTCCTCAAATCAACGTCATTTGGAATCACTTCTGAGTATGCCGGAACTAATAATACATCATCAAAGGTAATTCCTTTTCCAATAATTTTACTCATGTTTTCTCTTCCTTTCCTAAATTCATTTGTAATCCAAATCCAATCAGAGCATTCATTCTCCTGTATCGGGTTAATTGGATATAGAATCTATTCTACATGAAAATCATAGACAATGCAAATCATTTTCGAAAAATTTATGTTTTTTCTTTTCGCATCATGTGATATAGTATAATATGTGAAACATAAAATAACAAAAATCATATTTTATTTAGAAGTATTAAATTGATATTCCGATTGATTTTTGACGGTTGTCAATTTGATTGATCCAGGAGGGCCTTATGAAGAAACAATTCTATGATATATTACCGGATATTACAAAATCCATTACAACCAATTATACTACTTCTGATCTTCTTCTCGGCAAGACAGAGAAACCCATGCCCGTGAGAAGCGTGATCATAGATATTCTTAACGATCTGCGAAAACTGATATTCCCCGGTTATTTTGGAGCAGATCTGGTGGATGCAAACAATGCATTCTATTATACCGGACAGTTGCTCTCCAATATCCATGTCAATTTAAAGGAGCAGATTGCATTGGCACTCGCCTATTACAAGGAAGACACTATAACCGCATCCGATCCTAAAGTCCAGCAGGAAGCAGAAGATATCTGTTGTGAATTTTTTCAGTCTATTCCAAAGATTCAATCCATGCTTATGCTGGATGTACAGGCCGGCTATGACGGGGATCCGGCCGCAAAGAGTAAGGAAGAAGTTATCTTTTCCTATCCGGGATTCTATGCTGTGCTGGTATACCGTTTTGCCCATGAATTATACAATATGAATGTTCCATTTATTCCGCGTATTATGACAGAACACGCCCACAGTAAAACCGGTATTGATATTAATGCCGGTGCCACCATCGGCAAATATTTCTTTATGGATCACGGAACCGGCATCGTCATTGGTGAAACGACGATCATCGGGGATTATGTGAAGTTATATCAGGGCGTTACATTAGGAGCCCTGAGTACCCGTGGCGGTCAACGCCTTGCCAATGTCAAACGTCATCCGACCATTGGGGATCGCGTTACGATCTACTCCAATGCAACCGTTCTCGGTGGCAGTACGGTCATCGGAAAAGACTCCATCATCGGCGGTGGTGCATTCATCACCAGTTCCATACCGGACAATACCAGAGTATCCGTCACTCCACCGGAACTGGCAATCAAGAATGATATGACTGAATCTTTATCTGCAACCAATTACATATATGAGATATAACTGTTAGGCGTTTGCGAAACTCATTAATATTGTATATTGGATTGTACATATTTTACAGATTCCATAAACAGGTGCTTTGGAGCCGCCGGTACTTGGTGAGCAGTTTACTGCGAATTTAGTACCGCTGCGTGCGACAAGCAGCGAAAGCGTGCCTGTGATGGAACTGTATAATATGTACAATCTTGAAAATTTAAACAAGAGTTTCGCAATTACCTAAGAAATAACTGTATAGAAAGGAAACAGAAGAATCATGATATTGGCATGCCAAAACATATCCAAGGCATATGGAACATCCGAGATACTGAATCATATTAATTTTCATATAGAAGCAAAAGAAAAACTTGCGATTGTCGGCATCAACGGTGCCGGCAAATCTACTTTACTGAAAATCATCATGCAGGAGGAAGAACCGGACGAAGGACAGGTGGTCATCGGAAAAGATATTTCCGTCGGCTATCTTGCCCAGCATCAGGATACCTATTTTGATAAAACCATTTACGAGGAACTGGTATCTGTCAAGCAGGATCTTATTACCTTGCAGGATCAGATCCGACAACTGGAACAGGATATGAAGCATTTGGAGGGCGACGACTTATCCTCTGCTCTGGAGCGATATAACCGTATGACTCACTCCTTTGAACAGCAGGACGGATATGCATTCAACAGTCAGGTGACCGGAGTTCTCAAGGGATTGGGATTTGACGAATCCGAATTTGATCGTCCCGTAAGTGAACTGTCAGGTGGGCAAAAAACCCGGGTTTCGCTCGGTCGTCTACTACTCTCCCATCCGGATGTGATTCTGCTGGATGAGCCGACCAACCATCTGGATCTGAACAGTATAGCGTGGCTTGAAAATTATCTGACAAATTATGACGGTGCTGTTATTATCGTATCCCATGACCGCTATTTTCTGGATAAAATTGTTACGAAAGTCGTGGAAATTGAGAATACCAAAGGTACGATTTATCACGGCAACTATAGCTATTACGCAGCAAAGCGGGAAGAGGTGCGTCTGTCACAATACCGTGCATACATGAACCAACAGGCCGAGATCAAGCATCAGGAAGAGGTGATCGCAAAGCTCAAACAGTTCAACCGCGAGAAATCCATCAAGCGGGCAGAGAGCCGTGAGAAACTCCTTAATAAAATCGAACGACTGGATAAACCGCAGGAAGTCCGCGATGAGATGCGTCTTGCTCTTTCGCCGGATATCGAAAGCGGCAATGATGTATTGCATATTGAAGGTCTTGCGAAATCCTACGGGGATCATCTCCTCTTTCATGACATCGAAATGGATATCAAACGCGGAGAACGTGTTGCACTGATTGGCAATAACGGTACCGGCAAGACTACAATTTTAAAAATTATCAATCAATTAATTCCAAAAGATAAGGGAACGATCACATTGGGATCTCAGGTTCACATCGGTTACTATGATCAGGAGCAGCAAATTCTTTCTCCTGACAAAACTATTTTTGACGAACTGCATGATGCCTATCCCGCGCTTACCAACACCCGGATTCGCAATGTATTAGCTGCTTTTCTATTTACCGGAGATGACGTTTTCAAAGAGATTAAAGATTTGAGCGGTGGTGAACGCGGACGAGTCAGTCTTGCAAAACTGATGCTCTCAAACGCGAATTTTCTGATACTGGATGAACCGACCAACCATCTGGACATCACTTCAAAGGAAATATTGGAAAACGCATTAAAGAATTACACCGGCACTCTCCTATGTGTCTCACATGACCGCTATTTTATCAATCAAACCGCAACCAGAATTCTGGATCTGCATGCTGACGGTATCAAATCCTATATCGGCAATTATGATTATTATATCGAACAACAACTTGTGTCTACTGCACAGGCAGAAGAAAAGACAATAAATAAAAAAGTGGAAACGGATAACAAAAAAGATTGGAAACGCTCCAAAGAAGAACAGGCAAAGGAACGAAAACGACAAAACGACTTAAAAAAGACAGAAGAACGGATTGATACATTGGAAAAACTTCTCACTACCCTTGAAAAGGATATGGCACTTCCTGAAAACGCAAGCAACGCCTCCAAATTGACCGAGCTTGCAAACAAACAATCAGAGGCGAACGAAGAATTAGAACAGTTATATGAGATTTGGGAAACTTTGTCTGAACCGGACACTTCCGATATATGATCATCCAGCCGCACTGACATACAAAAACCCGTGGGAGGAAAGAATACCTCTCACGGGTTTCTTATTTATAAACTGCTCTCTAAATTCTTGCGAATTTCTTTGATAAAGTTCTCTGAATTCAGAACAGTCGGATTCTCGATCGTTGTGATCAATGCAAGATCCTTGGTCATCTTGCCGGACTCAATGGTTCCAAGCGTTGCCTTCTCCAGTTTGTCCGCAAATGTGCCGGAATATTATCGAGTTCTCCACGTTTTCTTAGAGCTCCGGTCCATGCAAAAATGGTGGCAACGGAGTTTGTGGATGTCTCCTCGCCTTTCAGATGCTTATAATAATGTCTCTGCACAGTTCCATGGGCAGCTTCATACTCATATACACCGGATGGTGAAACCAGTACAGAAGTCATCATAGCCAGAGAACCGAATGCACTGGAAACCATATCTGACATCACATCGCCGTCATAGTTCTTACATGCCCAGATAAATCCGCCCTCTGCCTTCATGACACGGGCAACCGCATCATCGATCAGTGTATAGAAATACTCAATGCCTGCAGCCTTGAATTTCTCATCATACTCAGCATCATAAATTTCCTGGAATATATCCTTGAATCTGTGATCGTATTTCTTAGAGATCGTATCCTTTGTTGCAAACCATACAGACTGCTTGGTGTCCAAAGCATAATTGAAACAAGCTCTTGCAAAACTTTCAATGGAGTTATCCAGATTGTGAATTCCCTGAAGCACACCAGGTCCTTTGAACTCCTGAATCGTCTCTCTGATCTCTGTACCGTCTTCACCGGTAAATACAAGCTCCGCTTTACCTGCTCCCGGAACACGGATTTCCGTATTCTTATAAACATCTCCATAGGCATGTCTTGCAAGTGTGATCGGTTTCACCCAGTTCTTAACACAAGGCTCAATTCCTTTTACCACAATCGGTGCACGGAATACCGTACCATCAAGTGCTGCACGGATTGTACCGTTCGGAGATTTCCACATCTCTTTCAGATTATACTCTGTCATACGGGCTGCATTCGGCGTGATGGTTGCACACTTTACAGCAACTCCGTATTTCTTTGTAGCCTCAGCAGAATCTAAAGTAACCTGATCATCTGTCTCATTCCTGTGTTCCAGACCCAGATCATAATACTCTGTCTTCAGATCTATGAACGGAAGAAGAAGTTCATCCTTGATCATCTTCCAGAGAATTCTTGTCATCTCATCTCCATCCATCTCCACTAATGGGGTTGTCATTTTAATCTTTTCCATGTTATATCCTCCTGGTATATGTGTTTTAGATTATATCATCAGCCTTTTGCTTTACCAAGCACATTTTATTTAAAATTGCGCTGCCTGTCAATCCTTATTTTCCTAAACATCTTAACTTTAACAGTAAAAAAACAATACAATGCAATAAAAAAAGCATCATTCCATTATAAAATATACTTATGCGTATATTAATATTAAATATTGAAGATAACGTATCGCTTCCTCTGTATATCTTTTAATGATCGCTATTCCGCATGATAATCTTTTACTACATCCTGATCCGGAATCGCTTTTTCTGTTTCGGATACAAATTTGCGAACAGTAACTGCCGCCTTATTGACCGGAATATTGGTTCCTGCCCCTGCAATACATCCACCCGGGCATCCCATTCCCTCAATCAGACACCCATTCTTTCTTCCTGCTTTGGCAAGCATGAGCATCTTACGGCATTCATCAAGACCTTCCGCATGTTCAATATGGACTTCAGTGCCGGGATAATATTTCCTGATACACGCTTCAATCGCGCTTGCCACACCTCCTGCAACTGCATAACCACGTCCTGCCCCGGTTGCATCCTCCACCGGAACACCGGTCTCTATATTCTCCACGTCAATGTTTCTTGCTGAGAACATCGCATCCAATTCTTCGAAAGTAATTACAAAATCCACTTCACTGCGGACAGATTTTCGCATTGCCTCTAATTTCTTTGCTGCACACGGTCCGATAAAGACAACCGACGCATCCGGATGTTCACTCTTGATCATTCTCGCAGTCGCAACCATCGGAGTAAGCGCATTGGATATCTTGTCAATCGTCTCCGGAAAATGTTTCTTGGACAGCAATGCCCATGACGGGCAACATGATGTCAGAAGAAACGGCAGTTCTCCTGTTGCCACTTCTTTCACATAGTGTTCTGCCTCGGTCATAGCTCCCATATCGGCTCCCATAGCCACTTCATAGACCGCCTCAAATCCAAGTTCCAGCAGCGCTGCTTTGATCTTATCCGGTGTTGCCTTTTCTCCGAACTGTCCCACAAAAGCAGGTGCAATAGCTGCAATAATTTTCCTGTCCGAACGAAGTGCTCTGATCAACTGGAAGATCTGGGACTTGTCAGCAATCGCTCCAAATGGGCAATTTACCATACACATTCCGCAGGATACGCATTTTTTTTCATCTATCTTAGCCCTTCCCAATTCATCACTGCCAATCGCATTTGCACCACATGCATCTGCGCAGGGGCGACGCTTGTGTGAAATAGCATCATAAGGACAATGTTTCTTGCACTGCCCGCATTTTACACACTTGGTGTTATCAATCACGGATTTACCCTGCTCCATATGAATCGCACCTACCGGACAAACTTCCATACACGGATGCGCAACACAACCTTTACATTGGTTGCTCACCTCAAATATATTGTGCTCGCACGCATTACATGCAGCCGGAATAACCTGCATAAGCGGCGGTTCATAGTATTTCTCGTCAATATTACTCTCCTCTAAGCCCTGCGTCAGATGCACAGGCTTATCCTCCGGTCTCAATGACATTCCCATCGCAAGTCGAATCCGTTCTCTTGTGATCGCCCGTTCTCTGTATATGCTCTCACAATACTGAGGGGTATCTCCCGGAGTGATCTTATATGGAATTGCTTCGATGTCATCGATCAGGTTATCAGAATGATAAGCCAGATTGGCAACTTCCGTAAACACCTGTTTTCTGAGTCTTTTCACATTAGTAACTAAACTTCTCATTCTGTTATTCCTCCGTAAACAAAGTCATCTTATATTCTCAAAGCAATCTGTAACAAATGTAACCACCATAACCGTTAAAAATCTTTTAATCCCAACATCATATTATAAACACATCTGAAAGAATTGCAAGATATTGTCCTTAAAACTTAAAAAGAATGATATACAAAACATCAAAATAGTATTATAATGAAAAAAGTTTGTAATATAAACAAATATATTTGCTAAAACTGAGGAGGCATGGAAAAATGCGGTATTTTGAAAAATCACACAAATTAGACAATGTCTGTTATGACGTACGAGGTCCGGTTGTGGACGAAGCGAACCGGATGATCGAGCAGAACATAGATATATTAAAGTTGAACATCGGCAATCCTTATCCGTTCGGATTCAATGCGCCCAACGAGATCATACAGGATATCAGTTACAACCTGATGGAATCACAGGGATATTCCGATTCCAAAGGAATCTTTTCAGCCAGAAAAGCAATCATGCAGTATTGCCAGCTCAAAAATATTCCGAATGTCGGAATCAATGATATCTATACCGGCAACGGTGCATCGGAACTGATCACCATGAGTATGCAGGGACTTTTGGATGACGGAGACGAGATTCTGATCCCTGCACCGGATTACCCTCTCTGGACAGCAGCCGCTAATCTGGCCGGTGGTAAACCGGTCCACTATATCTGTGACGAGAAGGCAAACTGGTATCCTGACATTCAGGATATTGAGAGCAAGATCACCGATCGCACAAAGGGAATTGTTATCATCAACCCCAATAATCCGACCGGTGTCCTCTATCCGAAAGAAATTTTGGAGGAAATCGTAGAAATCGCCAGAAAGCATCAACTGATCATCTTCTCTGACGAGATTTATGACCGACTGGTAATGGATGGCAAAAAGCATATTTCCATTGCTTCTCTCGCACCGGATCTTATGTGTGTCACATTCAACGGATTATCAAAATCCCACCGTATCGCAGGTTTCCGAAGCGGCTGGATGAGTTTGAGCGGGGATAAAAGTTATTGTAAAGGATATATCGAAGGACTCAATATGCTCGCTTCCATGCGCCTTTGTTCCAATGTACCGGCGCAGTCGATCATACAGACGGCACTTGGCGGTGTACAGAGTGCCGATGAACTTCTTCTTCCCGGTGGCAGAATCTACGAGCAGAGAGAATATATATACAATGCCTTAAACGACATCCCGGGTGTCAGCGCGGTAAAACCGGACGCCGCATTTTATATTTTTCCTAAATTAGACACCAAGAAGTTTAATATCACCGATGATGAACAGTTCGCATTGGATTTCCTTCGGGAAAAACACGTCCTGATCGTTCAGGGAAGCGGATTTAACTGGAGTGAGCCGGATCATTTCCGCATCGTGTATCTGCCGAACCTCGATACTCTAAAATCCGCATCCAAAAGACTTAAAGATTTCCTTGCGACCTATCACCAGTAAATTTCGATATTTGGAGGGATCCGAGATGAAAGAACAATTATATACCATTCCGGTCAATGAAGCATTTGAAAGCGACTGTGAATGCCCGCTTTGCAAATTAAAAAGCGATTTGGAAAAGAATGCGATTGAATTCACATTAGGACCGAGTTATATGGAAGATGATAATCGCGCGATCACAGATGAGACCGGATTTTGTGAAAAGCACATCCAGGCTCTTTATCAGGAAAAAAACCGTCTGGGACTTGCCCTGATTCTCAGTACCCACATGGCAAAGGTCACAAAAGATATGAAGAAACTTTCATCCGGAGGCACGTTTTCCGGCAAAAGTCTCTTCGGAAAGAAGCAGACATCATCCATGAGTGAGTACATTGACCGGTTAGAGAATAATTGTTTTATCTGCAATCGCATAGGCCGGATATTTGACCGTTATATCGATACGATTTTTCATCTATACAAAAATGATTCGGATTTTTCCCAGAAAATCCGAATCACAAAAGGCTTTTGTACCTATCACTATGCTCTTTTATTCGACCGGGCTGCCGGGTCACTAAGCAGAGACCAGGCTGCCGCATTTGTATCTGATTTAAACACCGCATACTTTACAAATATGGAACGTATGCAGGAGGATATCGAATGGTTCATCAACAAGTTTGATTATCGCTATCAAAATGAACCATGGAAGAATGCAAAGGATGCGCTTCCGCGCGCTATATTGAAAACACACAGTACCCTTACACCGGATATGAACGAATCCCCCTCGTAAGGCTATATCGCTTCTTCCCATTCAGTTTCGGTATATCCCAGTCGCTCCGGATATTTCAACCGGAGAAACTGCCGATAACCCGAAAGATTTCCCTGATAAATTCTCTTATCCTTAAATTCTAAATGAAGATCATAAGGACGGGTCAAGCCATTTTTCTTGGAATGAATCCATATTCCACTCTTTCCAAACACATAGGATACAAATTGGGAACAGAAGAAATGTTTGCCATCTTCCACATTTTTCCCAAACATAACACCCACCAACCCTGTGTAATTATACTTATACTCATCCCTGTTTTTGATAAAGATGTCCATCTCCTGCCGAAAAGCATGATATTGTTCTTCTGTAACCGGAATTTCATAGACGCTACAGAAAACTTTCTTGTCTTTTCCGAAAACACCTGCATCAATGTGTTCATCAATGAATCCGCAATCGAACGGATTATGTATATGCTTTCTCGCAAAGCTGAACATTTGATTCAACTCAATGTCAAGTGCAATGGATGCATGGGAATATGGTTCTCTCGTATACAGGCGAATCAATTTCGCGGGGATCGTATGCGTTCGACTCAACATAACATAAATATACCGTTGCCCGCTTTTTGTAGACTTTTTCAAACCAAAACACCCCTAACTCAATCTTTTTTCGGACGATACGAACTCTTCAAGGACACGATTCGGTTAAAGACCGGATGTTCCTTCGTGGAATCCTTGGAATCGATGCAAAAATAACCATGTCGTAAGAACTGGAATCTCTCGCCCGGTTCAACATCAGAAAACGCAGCCTCTAACTTACAATTTTTCATCTCTACCAGGGAATTCGGATTCAAATTGGAATAATCCTCTTTTAACACCTCATCACCCTCGCTGATCAGATTTTCATAAAGTCTTACCGTCGCATCCACTGCTGTTCCTGCGTCCACCCAGTGAATGGTTCCTTTTACTTTTCTTCCTTCAAAGCCTGAGCCGGACTTGGTTGCCGGATCATAGGTACAATGTACTTCCGTCACATTGCCATTCTCATCCTTAACAAAATCGGTACAGGTAACGAAATATGCATTCTTCAGGCGAACCTCATTGCCCGGGAACAAACGGAAATATTTCTTTGGAGGCACTTCCATAAAATCCTCCCGTTCGATATACAGTTCTCTGCTAAAGCTAACCTTGCGGCTTCCCAGTTCTTCATTCTCCTGATTGTTCTCGATCTCAAGAAGTTCTGTCTGATCTTCCGGATAGTTGTCAATGACCAGTTTGATTGGATCGATCACAGCCATCATACGTCTCGCCTTCATCTTCAGATCTTCCCGGATACAATACTCAAGCATAGCCATATCCGACGTGGAATTCGCCTTTGATACGCCGGAAAGTTCCATAAACATGCGAATGGATTCCGGTGTCACACCTTTTCTGCGGAGTGCGCTGATGGTTACCAGTCTCGGGTCATCCCAACCGTCCACCACTCCGTCTTCCACCAGTTTCTTGATATAACGCTTGCCGGTGATCACGTTCTGCAGATAAAGTTTGGCAAATTCGATCTGCTTCGGCGGATATTCGAATTCCAATTCCCGAACCACCCAGTCATACAATGGGCGATGATCTTCAAATTCCAATGTGCAAATGGAATGTGTCACCCCTTCAACGGCATCCTCGATTGGATGTGCAAAGTCATACATCGGATAAATACACCATTTGTCTCCCGTGTTGTGATGTGTCATCCGCGCGATTCGATAGATAACCGGATCTCTCATGTTGATATTCGGCGATGCCATGTCAATCTTGGCTCTCAGTACCTTGGATCCGTCCTCAAACTCACCGTTTTTCATTCGCTCAAATAAATCCAGATTCTCTTCGATGCTCCGATTGCGATATGGACTCTCTTTGCCCGGTTCTTTCAATGTTCCTCTGTATTCGCGAATCTCGTCCGCAGTCAGATCACAGACGTATGCTTTCCCTTTCTTGATCAGTTTGACAGCGCTCTCATACATCGCATCAAAATAATCGGATGCATAATAGTAGTCCACTCCGAAATCTGCCCCTAACCACTTGACATCCTCTAAGATAGACTCTACATACTCTGTCTTTTCCTTGGTCGGATTGGTATCATCAAAGCGGAGGTTGAACTTTCCTCCATATTCCTTTGCCAATCCGGAATTTAAAAGAATGGACTTGGCATGTCCGATGTGAAGATAGCCATTGGGTTCCGGTGGAAATCTCGTCACCACTTTGTTATAGGTACCTTCTTCCAAGTCCTTATCAATAATCTGTTCGATAAAATTCTTTGAAATCACTTCGCCTTCCATAAACGATAACTCCTTAATATCTAATTATAATAAAATAGAAATCGAAACATCTTTGTTACGACACATACTACTTTAACACAATTAACCCTATTCATCAATAATTAATTGTGACATGAATAAACTATCCTGCCCTGTTAAAGCATCTCCGTCCAAGAAAATACAATTCTTTTATTCTCTTGTTATTTCATTCTATTTTTGTTATTATGTAAGAAAATAATTTTCATACTATATAAACAGCAGGAGGCAGATATGGATAACGAAACAAAAGAAATATACCAAACAACTCTATCCATTGCAAATAAAATCACTAAAAATCTCTCCAAAAATTCACTTTCGGTTATAAATGTAGGTGAATTATTACGCATTGATCTGCGGGATTTTTTAATTTTTCTCGTAATAGCAGATCATGCCATTTCAAAGGATGAGATACAATATATCAACAAATCATTGGGATATTCCTTTGATGATGATACCATCCGTTCTTTTGTAACCAACAGCCGGATTATGCGCGAAGACTATTTGAATACGCCACCTACTTCCATGAAATATTTTCTGGATTATTCCAAGAATGATTATATCATTAACGAAGCAAAATATTATGACATTAAAAAACTATATGTTCTTACTTTTCAGGCATTGGGAGAAGATTTTCTCTCTCACTGCAAACATGTCGGTCTGAACGAAGTAAATCAGCTGACCAGATATCGCTTTATGTTGGAAAGTCAGATTAACTCCTATATAAAAAAAGGAGGGGACAATGACAAACAATTACCCGACAGTATTCCATTTCGTCTGAAATCAAAAGAAGAAACGGCCAATCAGGAGCAGTCCGATATTCCGTTTGTCGGCAAAGTTACGGAAGCAGATAAAACCATGGATGATCTGGACTCTCTTTTAGCGGAATTGGATTCTTTGATTGGATTGGAATCGGTCAAAGAGGAAGTAAAAAATCTGATCAACCTTTTGAAAATTATAGAAATCAGAAAAAAGAACAGCTTGAAGGTCCCGTCCGTAACCAAACATTTTGTATTTGCCGGCAATCCCGGAACCGGTAAAACTACCATTGCACGACTCTTGTCGCAAATTTACTGTGCCCTTGGCATTTTGTCGAAAGGACATATGGTAGAAGTGGATCGTTCCGGTCTGGTAGCCGGTTATATGGGACAGACAGCAATCAAAGTGAAAGAAGTACTCGATAAAGCCAAAGGCGGTGTGTTATTCATTGATGAAGCATACTCTCTTGCCAATGATACTCCCGATGGAGACTTTGGTCAGGAAGCCATTGATACCCTGGTAAAAGGCATGGAAGATGAGCGGGAAGACTTAATTGTAATTGTCGCAGGATATCCGGATCTTATGGACAAATTCATTAAATCCAATCCGGGACTCAAATCCAGATTTCAAAAAACCATTTATTTTCCTGACTATAATGCAGATGACCTCTACAAAGTATTTCTTCGATTTGCAAAGGAAAATGATTATAAACTAAGTGAAGATGCTTCTGTTTATCTGAAAAATAAACTGGAAGAATATGTCCGCAATACAGATGAATATTTCGGAAATGCAAGGGATGTACGTAATTTTCTTGATATTGCAATTTCAGCTCAGGCTAATCGCCTGCTCAAAGAAAAATGTACGGATCCTCAATCCCTCATGACATTGGAGCCGGCCGATTTGGCTGATATATTCCAATCGTAATATGCAAAAGCTTTTGCCAGTCAGAAACAAAACAAAAATAACCCTCAAGACAAATTTCAATCCTACGTCTTGAGGGTTTCTTTTACCATTCAATTTCGTCAAACAGGCGGTTTCAGAGCTTCATATCTCATCCTTATACCTGTTATCATCGAACTACTCTATTTTCGTCTTACCACCCATATATGGCTGTAAAACAGTCGGAATATTTACGGTACCGTCTGCATTCAGATTGTTTTCCAAAAAGGCGATCAGCATACGTGGAGGTGCAACAACCGTGTTATTCAGGGTATGTGCATAATACTTGCCGTTTTCCCCTTCCACACGGATTTTCAATCTTCTGGCCTGAGCATCTCCCAAATTGGAGCAACTTCCGACTTCAAAGTATTTCTGCTGTCTTGGGGACCACGCTTCCACATCTATAGATTTCACTTTAAGGTCAGCAAGATCACCGGAACAGCACTCCAATGTACGAACCGGAATATCTAAACTGCGGAATAAATCCACAGTGTTCTGCCACAGTTTATCAAACCACATTTTGCTCTCATCCGGCTTGCAGACGACGATCATCTCCTGCTTTTCGAATTGGTGGATTCGGTAAACACCGCGCTCCTCGATACCATGCGCCCCCTTCTCCTTTCGAAAACACGGAGAATAACTGGTCAGTGTCTTCGGAAGTTGATCTTCTTTGATAATCGTGTCAATAAACTTACCAATCATTGAATGCTCACTTGTACCGATCAGATAGAGATCTTCCCCCTCGATCTTATACATCATTGCATCCATTTCCGCAAAGCTCATCACTCCGGTTACCACATTAGAACGAATCATAAACGGTGGAATACAATAGGTAAATCCTCTGTCGATCATAAAGTCTCTCGCATAAGAGATAATGGCAGAATGTAATCTTGCAATATCTCCCATGAGATAATAAAATCCGTTACCGGCAACCTTACCTGCCGCATCCAGATCAATCCCGTCAAACCGCTCCATTATCTCTGTGTGGTAAGGAATCTCAAAATCCGGAACAACTGGCTCTCCATACTTTTGAATTTCGACATTCTCGCTGTCATCTTTACCGATTGGAACAGAAGGATCAATGATATTCGGAATTACCATCATAATCCTGGTAATCCGCTCCTGTAAATCCTTCTCCTGTTCTTCCAATGATGCAAGTTCCTCTGAACGCTCTGTGACAAGTTTCTTCGTTGCTTCCGCTTCCTCTCTCTTACCCTGTGCCATCAAAGCACCGATCTGCTTTGAGATTTTGTTGCGTTCTGCACGAAGAGCATCCGCTTTTCCCTTTGTCTCACGGCTCTTTGCGTCCAATTCAATCACTTCATCCACCAATGGAAGTTTCTCATCCTGAAATTTGTTTTTGATGTTCTGTTTCACTATATCAGGATTCTCACGTAAAAATTTAATGTCGATCATGTCTACTCTCCTCTTAATTTATTCCTAATACTCTATCATATAACTCCATATATTTTTTAGCTGATATATCCCATGAGAAATCTTCTTTCATTCCTCTGATCACCATCTTATTCCAATCCTCTTTGTGGTCGTAATAGACCTCTTTGGAATAGTTGACGATTTTTAACATCTCATCAGCATTGTAATTGGCAAAAGAAAATCCGGTTCCGGTTCCCTCGTATTCATTATATGGAAGAACGGTGTCCTTAAGTCCACCTGTCTCTCTCACGATTGGAAGTGTTCCATAACGAAGTGCTATCATCTGAGTCAAACCGCAAGGTTCAAATCTTGAAGGCATGAGAAGCGCATCAGCTGCTGCATAGAGCTTATGGGAACGCTCCTCCGAATAATATATATTGGCAGAAACCCGATCGGAATATACCCATTGATAATGCTTGAACATATTCTCATACTTGGATTCACCGGTTCCAATCACCACAAGTTGGACATTTGGATCCACAATACCTTCCATCGCCCAATCAATTAAATCAAATCCCTTCTGCTCGGTAAGACGAGATATGATAGCTATCATATACTTGTTTTCGTCAATCGGCAAGCCCAGTTCCTGTTGAAGTGCCATTTTATTGGCCGCTTTTCCCTTCTTATGACTGCGGATATTGTAGGTCTTATAAAGGAATTCATCTTTACCCGGATTATACAGATCGTAGTCAATTCCATTTACAATACCACACAATTTCCGATTGTGAAATCTTAGTACGTCATCCAGATTCTCTCCGTATTCCGGCGTCTGTATCTCTCCTGCATAGGTATCACTGACCGTTGTGATATAATCCGAAAAGATCATACCGGCCTTTAACATATTGCCATCCTTATAAAATTCCATACGATCCGGTGTGAACACATAATCCGGCAAGCCGGAAATATACTTGAATGTATTGATATCCCAGATTCCCTGAAATTTTAAATTATGAACTGTCATAATTACTTTGGTACCTTCAAAGAAAGGATTATCATGATATAGTGTTCTAAGATATACCGGAACCAATCCGGTTTGCCAATCATGGCAGTGAATCACATCGGGTTTGAAATTGATTACCGGAAGGATCGCAAGCGCCGCCTTACTGAAAAACGTGAACTTCTCGATATCAAACCGAATCGTTCCATATGGTGCCCAACCGGAAAAATAATATTCATTGTCAATTAGATAGTATGTAATTCCATCTAACTGATAGGTCATAATGCCGACATGAACATTCTCAAACCGTTGACCTAAGTCCATATAAAAATGATGCACGTATTGAAACTTCTCACGATATTCCCAAGGAATGCAGGTATAGTTCGGGAGGATCACCCGAACATCATATTCACTCTTCGGAAACATTTTAGGAAGGGCTCCAACAACATCTGCCAATCCCCCTGTTTTTACAAATGGCACACACTCGGAAGCAACAAATAAAATATTCTTCATAAACACCACCTCCATGTAACCATTATACTATTTTTTGAGGAATCTGTCTATGTCGTTATACCCGGAATCGTCATTTTGCCTTTAATTCATCCAATGTCTTCTTATACGCAGGAGCAAAATCCCGAAAGAAATCCTTTACCTCGGGAAGATCCATTTCCATCAATCTCCGGTATGTGGACTCCTTTGCACTGGAAAATTCCCGATTCCCCGCCTTTTCTTCTTCCACACACTTGATATAAGCAGAAATCCGGTCAGCAGCTTTCACAAGTTTCCACAAATACTCCTCTCCTTCCTGCGGGAAAAAAATTTTTTCATAATCTTCTCGCAGATATTCCGGCAGCATGGAAAGTAATTCATTTGCCGCTTGTTTTTCCACATTCTTATATGCATCCTTAGTCTCTCGATTAAAATACTTAATCGGTGTCGGCATATCACCGGTTATGATTTCCGTACAATCATGGTACATACCAATCAAAGCCGCACGTTCGGGATTCCATGCATTACCATATCGCTTGTTACTGATCAGTGCAAGAAGATGCGCGATCATTCCGACTTCCAGTGAATGTTCACTTATATTTTCCGGATACGAATTGCGCATTAACGCCCAACGATTGATATATTTCATTCTCGAGATCATTGCAAAAAATGAACTTTCCGTCTCTAAATATTCATTTTCCATTCTAACCATCTCCTCATATAAAGAAAAAAGCTTGAAAGCATCTGAAAGCCTTCAAGCTGAAGCGCGAGACGGGGATCGAACCCGCGACCCCCTCCTTGGCAAGGAGGTGCTCCACCGCTGAGCCACTCGCGCATGTCTTAGCGACATGTAATAATATATCAAAGATAAGAATTGTTGTCAACACTTTTTTTATTTTTTTTGATCTTTTTTTTTTTTTGATCTTTTTAATTTTTTTAATTTTTTATCTTTTTTATCATAAAATTTTATCAATTTATTTCTTCGTTATATTGCATATACCGAATAAACCATTGCAGCAAAATTTATAACGTACTTTCGTCCGGTTATTATAGTTCTCTGCATAATATAGAAAGACCGGGAAAACACAAAAGTCTTTTTCCGGCCTTTCTGTCCATTTCCTAATATTGCCTGCAAGCAATATTATAATGGTCGCAAATCATAATTCAATTTTTTGATCAATTGCGCCGTCTTTGAACGGATTTCGTCCGCATCGGATACAGACAACATTGTATTCTGATCGAACTTATTGTTCAAAATCAAATTAATCCATTCGTCAATGTATCCTTTCACTCTTTTCACATTCTCTTCTTTCGGATCTTTTAAATAATTTTCAATACTATTGATGCTATCTACCACGGTAAATTCTACATTCTTTCCGACTGCTTTATTTTCACCGGCTCCATCTGTGAGTTTGATTACTTTACCTGTTTTGGTAATAATCACTTTCTCATTTGAAGAAATCTGATTTCCTCCTTTATTGTTATCTTTGCGCGAAAGAATCACCTTCACTGCAACGATTAAACAAGCTACAGTATATGTACCCTCCGGACTTGTCGGTTTCCCTTTTCCTCTTTCTGTATGCTGATTCCATAACCATTCTGATTTGGACAGCATCTCAGCAAGTTGTTTGTTCTCATACATCATATTCACATCCGGATGTATTACAGTAGTCTTTCCAAATCCAAATTTTGGAGTGCTCTCTGTTCTATCAGTTTCACTGATATCCGGGATATAAATCTTAGTATAATAGTCAGAGAATAATTTCTTGGCTTTTTCCTCGTCATAAGAAGTATTCAGAACAACTTTATCTCTACCCTTCAGGCCATTCTCCACAAGATCTTCTGCTGCCATAAATACAAGCTGTTTTTGACGATCATCCAGCATTTTCTTAATTTCATAATTACTCTTCGTCTTTTCCAAAATGCTGTCTTTTCGAACCTTAAATGCCTTAATCTTCTCTTTAATACTAAAGTACATTTTAAGTAGAGACGGATTCGCATTCACATAGTTACCAATCCAATTCAATTCAACATACTGATGCTCAATTCGGTTTGAAATTTCATAAACACTGTATCCATCAAATATAACATTCAATGTAGTGTACAAAAGATCAAGTATCTCATATTTTTCATCCCACGAATGCGCAGACAGATTCTGATGAACAAGTGGTTTAATACCACATTCTTGAAATACCAGATTGTATTCATAAAGTCCTTCAAACATATTGCTTTTATCTGCCGAGGCTCCGGTTCCTAAAATTTGCATATTTTTCTTCATCTCCGGAGCTTCCTCGATGTATTTGTATACCTTACGAATAAATGCACATACTTCGACCAGCAAACTGTCAATTCTCTTATTATACAAATCCTGCTTCGACAGTGCAGATATTACATTACGGCTCAGCACTCCGGTAAACTGGGTACTGTTACAATTGCGGATCAATTCCTTGAAATTATCATATACCTGCATATTATCTACCGGTATAAATTCAGCATTTAATCCATAGAACTCAAAGGCTTTTTCGTAATCTTTTCTTCGAATATAGGTATTAAATAATCCCATACTGAATTGGATCTTATAGTCATTTCCCATATGGGAATCTTCAACAAAATAATCAAATAACACTTCCAGATTACCTAAGTAGGAATCGGATTTTTCAATGATAGCAGGTGTATCCATTTCCAAAACAACATTGATCAGATCCATATACCCCATAATTGCTTTGTCATATGTAGATGGTCTGTCATCTACTTCCGTTAAATTATAGCAGGAATTCAACAAAAGCGGCACAACACGGTCACCCACTAACTGCATAGCCTCTGCAAAGAGATCCTGTTGAAACAGATAAATCAACCAAATGCTGTATCTGTATATTCCGGTTGTATTCACAACAGAATCCGTGTCCATCGGATCAATGTCTCCGTATACAAACCTGAATAAAGGTTCAATCCATTCATCAATATCATATTTCCCCGGACCTTTGATATTCTCGTCGACAAATTCACCTAATTCATACAATTTTGAGCACTGTTCTTTCACCTCGTCATCGACTACCATTGAAGCAAGATCAAAATTATGATCTTTTAAATAATCGATTACCAATGCATAAAAACCCTCTTCTACCTGCTCATTCAAGAAACGAATCAGCATTCCTTTATTAGAAGATGCAGCTATAGAGATGATACTCGTATCATTATTTCTTGTAACATTTGCTGGTAAATTCTGCATAGTAATTCCTCCTCCCACAAAAAACTTGTGTGAAATCAATAAATTTATTTATTACTATTTAATAATATCACAATAATATTTATTTTACAACACCAAATTGCATTATTTATGTTATTTTGTCAGATAAAAATTGTTAGAAATGCACAAATCATATGAGGCTGAATTTCTTTCAAAAAAGATTTGCTTTTAAATTTAAGAAAGAATTGCTTTTTCTCCTTTTCCGTATTAAAATAAGTTCATAATGTATAAGGGAACGTTATGGGTTACATCTTGGGTATGTAAACCTTTTCGTCCAATAACAAAATATTAAAAACAGAAAAGGAGATTATTATGTCAAAGAAAAAACATCCCATAAGAAAACTATTTGCTTTAACAACTACAATCGCTGCGGTTGGCGGAGCCTGTTATGTATTTCGCGATAAAATCAAAGAAAATGCAGCCTTCCAATCCGCAACCAACAAACTATCCGATTTATTAGCAAAAAAGGGGAAAAACGATGTTGATTTGATTGAAGATGAAAATGATGACGAGGATGAATTTGCAGATGTATTTTCCGATAATTCCACTGATAAAAGAGAATACACTTCCATCACGATCAATTCCAAAAAAGAAGAAAGCATACCAACCATCGATATAACATCCGCTGAAGAAACCCAATCCGAAACAGAACAGAAGGAATCCGTTCCGGCAGAAAATGCATCCGAAAAGAAGCAATCCGCCGGTTCCGGAAAAAGCGGTAAAAAAGAGAAAAACGACAAAGCAGAAGCTTACGAAAATGAGGGATTATCCGATCTTTCCGAGGATACGGATGCATTGGAAGAACAGGACAAATTAGACTTCTGATCTAACCTTCTAATTAATTTTCATTATCAGAGAATATGAATACCGTAATAATCTTCATCGGATTATTACGGTATTGTTCTGAAAGGATTATAGCTATGGCAACAAGTTATCAGGGTTTTGCATATGTATACGATAATTTTATGGACAACATTCCCTATGATGAATGGAGCACATACCTCATCCATCTTTTTCAACAATATAAAGTGCCAAAAGGTAATTTAGTTGAGCTGGGGTGTGGAACCGGAACTCTTTGTAATTACATGGCTGATGCCGGTTATCAGGTGATTGGAATCGATAATTCCACCGACATGCTCACAATAGCAGCCGACAAAACACAAGGTAACCCTCATATCACACTCCTGCATCAAGATATGCGTTCACTAGACCTCGGAACGGAATATGACGGATTTTACAGCTTATGTGACAGTCTTAATTATCTGCTTACACCTTCCGATATACTGGCTGCATTTCATGGGATATCCGTCCATTTAAAGAAAAACGGCATTTTTATTTTCGATCTCAAAACCACATATTTTTATGAAACCGTTTTGGGCGACAATGTATTCTGTGATCATCAAAAAAACTGCAGTTATACGTGGGAAAACAGTTATTATGAAGAGGAACATATCAACCAATATGATTTGACTATATTCACAAGACAGACTGACAGTGAACTTTTTGAACGTTTTTGTGAAACACATTATCAAAGAGCTTACTCTCTCGAAGAAATGATCGACCTGTTATCGTGCTCCGGATTAGAATATGTGACATCATACGAAGCATTTACCGACAGTTCACCGACACCGGATAGTGAGCGCATCTATATAATAGCAAGAAAGGTAGAATAACTTTATGAAAGATACAATCTTACGAGGAATGGCAGCGAATAACCAGGTTCGCTTTTTCAGTGCATATACTAAAGAAGTGGTTGAGACCGCACGTTCCATTCACAACACCAGTCCTGTCGCAACTGCCGCATTGGGAAGACTCCTTACCGCCGGAGCAATTATGGGTAGTATGTGTAAAAACAATTCCGATATATTAACCCTGCAAATCCAATGTTCCGGTCCTATCGGTGGATTAACCGTAACCTCCAATGCAAAAGCCGAGGTAAAAGGATATGTCAACCATCCCGATATCATGCTTCCCCCAAGCGAGAAGGGTAAACTTGATGTGGGTAAAGCATTAGATTTAGGTGTTCTATCCGTGATCAAAGATATCGGTTTAAAAGAACCTTACGTCGGGCAATCAAATCTTGTTTCCGGCGAGATTGCCGAGGATCTAACATATTATTTTGCAACGAGTGAACAAATTCCAACCTCTGTTGCACTCGGCGTCCTGATGGAAAAAGATAACACTGTTAAGCACGCCGGCGGATTTATCATTCAGCTAATGCCATTTGCAGAAGAATCCTTAATCTCCGATCTGGAAACCAGACTTAAAGAATTCTCATCTATTACAACCCTCATGGACAAGGGGATGACATCAAAGGATATGATGCAGAAATTATTCGAGGGATACGATATTGTATTTAATGACGAGATAACCCCTGCTTATCATTGTGATTGTTCCAGAGAACGTGTTTATAAGGCTGTCATGAGTATCGGAAAAAATGATATCAAAGAAATGATCGTCGACAACAAACCCATTGAAGTAAATTGCCATTTCTGCAACAAAAACTATGTGTTTGATGTAAATGA
Source organism: uncultured Lachnospiraceae bacterium (assembly GCA_905235545.1). Classification (GTDB taxonomy): domain Bacteria; phylum Bacillota; class Clostridia; order Lachnospirales; family Lachnospiraceae; genus CAG-590. The sequence goes on from CAJOMI010000006.1 coordinate 25,284, forward strand.
GCTTGAACAAATGATACAGTGATTTAATGAAAACGCAGATAGATACCGAAACCATTACTCTCACATTATTATAACAGAATAGAAAATGCGAGCAGCCCGGCTGCTCGCATTTTCTATTCTTCCGTATTCTGCAAAGTCTCTTGTTGGTCCTCTGTTTCCTCTGCTGAATCTGTATTTTCTGTTATTCTTTCATCCGGTTCCAGATCATCCTGTGTCGTATCTTCCTCCGTGTCGGAAACAGTAGCTTCTTCTGTCGGAGCTGTTTCAAATCCCGACTCCTCTTCCGAACTTAAAGCAGTCGTCTCCTCTTCAGTGGCTTCTTCCTCAGTGTCTTCTGTATCTTCGATTTCTTCCCGATAAACTGTAATCTTGTAAGATTGTACATTTCCGGATAATGCGGTCACAGTGATTGTTATCACATTCTCTCCTACTTTCAGCTTATCCGGCATATCCAATTCCACCACACTGTCTTCTTCCGCCGGTATTGCCGTCACACCAATCAACTCAACATCCAATGGAACGTGCATTTCATATTCTGTCTGATCCGGTGAAAATTCTTCGGTCAGATCTCCCGGTGCAACGATCAAATCAGCAAGACTGGAATCCATCTCTACTTTTTTATTAATTCCGATATCCAGCATTTGTGAAGAGGAAGCAACTTCTATATAATCCATATCTGCGTAATCGATCAAAGAAATATCATTTAAACCGATTTCTGTTTCTCCGGTCTCCAATGCCTTAAACGAAATTGTATAAACAATATTTTTCGTCTCTTCCGGATAGGTATCCTTCAGTTCCAGAATGCCTGCTGTTCCGGTCACAGCCTCTGTTTCCGGAATAAACTCCAGTTTTTCTGCATCATAAGACAAATAGGCATCCACTGAATATAGCTCGACATCACTGTCCAGAACAATCTTCATCTGAAAAGTATCCTCTTTTTTAATCGTATCCGGAAATTCCATATACATTTGTGCCGTCTTCGCATATACCGTATGATCGGATACTGCATTTACTGCAAACAATCCCACCGTCAAAACAAATACCAGTAAAAATGCCAGTTTTTTCTTCATATCCTATCTCCTTTATTATTTTCTTGTGATATTAATGGTATACGTCTGCGTTTTTCCATTTTGCGCTGTTCCCACTACCTTAATCGTCGTCGTCTGCCCAGACGGATTCAGATTATAGTTTCCCGTTCCGGTTACCTTTGCGTATTTGCTGATCGTCGTCGCCTTAATCGTCACCTGGGAGACAGACTTGGCAACAACTATAGAATACGTGCTGTTGGTAAGGGAACCGCCATTCGCATTTGGTTTTACAAAAGTCGGTGTCAAAGACAATTTGGTATTGCCATTATAAACCGACAAATCGGATAAATATGGATTCGGATTACCTGCTGATGCAGGCAGTGCACATGCATTTGCAGGCATATTGTTATATACCGGAATATAGAATATCATGGTATCACTCAGGATTCCCATCGTATTGTAAGCATTCCTTGTCGTTCTGCCCTCTGAATACGGTGCCTGGACATTGGTCATATACTGATGCAGATACCGCATAGAAGCATTTGTCGGTACTACATTGAATTTCTGGAAATACAATGTATTCTGTCCTTTGTTAATATAATTGGCCGCAATGTATTGCGCACCTCCGACAATGGATTTGTATGGATTGGTCCATGGTCTTCCGTATGACGTATCCTTTGAAGATCCACCGGCCGCCCATAAGAGACCATTTGCAACTGCATTGGCGCCGTCGCTGGCACCTATATTATAGAAATTATATAAACCTACATATCCTTTATAGGTTCCACTGGTTGCGTTGGAACCGTTCACTCCTACTTCCTGCTTACTTCTTGTGGCAAGGAAATATGGATTTGCCTTGACTTACCTGCATCCATAAATGCATTTTTATACGATCCGCTTACTTTTTTCCCTGTGGCAGAATCCGTCACGCTATAATTCCCTTTCATAAAGGTATTACTTAATATACTCTGCACAACTTTATCGCTTTGGGATGTATCATAAGCCAGAGCCTCAAATTGGAAAATATCTTTATCATTTAAAAAGTTTCTCGGATCCATATAGTAAGATATCACCGCTTGATTGGCACTGTACCAATTCGTTCCATCTTTCACGGCATATTGGTCTGTCTGCCAATTATATGCACCCGATGACGTAGACAGATGAGAAAACGGTGCCAGAGTATTTGTCCCTTTTGGATAATTACTCTGAATAACATTCCTGCCTACGACGCTTTCATTTGCGATAACGGTTGCCCAATCTAAATTGGTATTCACTGCAACAAACTTCCAATTCGGATATTGGGTGTGCAAAGTACGAAGTTTCGCCTTATAGCTTTCCGGAAAGTTTGCCAGCATGGTCTCAAAACTCTGATCCGTCGTATTTGAAGTTGTATTTGTGTTCGTGTTTGTATTTGTATTACTGTTCGTATTATTGGATGTAGGGGCGCTGCCAATCGTGACATATTCTTTTGCCGCATATCCGGTCACTGTTTGTTTGCCTGAAGCTACCGTAACATGATACCAACTACCACTTGTCCCAATAACCGTAACCGGATCATGTCTCTTCAATCTCGTCAAAACAGAACTGCTCGTAGTTGCAGACTCTCTTACATTAAGATAGGTCGATACTTTCTCATTTACGTAGGCTGCCTGTTTCGATACAGTGTTTTTGGATGTCGTGTTATTGGATGTCGCGTTGTCGGATGACGTATTGGTTGCATTAGAGGAACTCACCGTTATATAAGAAGCCATAACATAACCTTTTTTCGTCTTTTTGTTGTATGTTACACTGACTTTATACCAGTATTTGCCGGATACTTTCTTAATTCCCAGGATTGTAACCGGAGTATCCTTGGGGATCATAAGTAATGAACTGGAAGAAGTCTTTGCACTTTTTCGAACATTAAGATAACTGATCACTTTATTATTCACTTTACCGGCTGGTTTCGAATTTAAAACAATATAGGAGCCACTAACATAACCCGTTTTTGTTTTTCCGTTTATTTTGGCTTTACACTTGTACCATTTCATACCTCCACTGTTTAAATACCCAAGAACTGTGACTGCCTGTCCTTTATCCAGCAACCCGTAACTCTTATATTTCGTACTTGCCTTCTGTCGCATATTAACCTGCGAACTTACCTTTCCCGGATATGAAATCATCGTCTTACAGGTCACTGCTGCATCCGCTTCCGTTTCCGTCATCATTACTCCACAACAAAATATAACAAAAACAAATAAAACTTTCAAAAGATTCCTTTTGTTTCTTTCTAAGTTCATATGTATTCTCCTAACCTTTTTCAGTAATTATTTACCGTATACTGATTTACATAATATATCATCATAATACTATAACTGAATAGAATTTTCAACAAAAAAAACAAAATTCATATGATAAAATGAAAAAAAATAGTTAAACTATATATTCTCCACTATAAAATATTACAATTTTGCCGCTTCTATTTCTCTAACATATGCCTTAATAAATATACCATCTTCCAAATATTCTTCTGATATCAACTGTCCATATTTCCGGATATCAGACAATAAACCGGCATTTTTATAGGGAATGATTCGTTCCACATAAACCTGTTCCGCCTGAATGAGCGCGCTGATTTTTTCCTGCAGGGTATCGAATCCGATTTCTTTTTTGGCAGAGAGCAAAACTGTTGCATCGGCCCGCAAATCTTTCAAAACCGGAATTTCATCTAGTTTATCTATTTTGTTGAAGGCAGTGATCACAGGTTTATCTTCAATATCAAGTTGTCTGAGAGTTTCATAAACTGCATACATCTGCATGTCCATTTCCGGATTTGAAGCATCTACCACATGTAATATAATATCACAGTATCTCGCCTCCTCCAGTGTGGATCGAAATGCCTGTATCAGATGATGCGGAAGTTTAGAGATAAATCCCACCGTGTCCGTCAACATGATATTTTGACCGTTTGGTAATGTGATCGCTCTGGTCGTAGGATCCAAAGTAGCAAAAAGCTTGTCTTCTGCCAATACTTCGGATTCTGACAGATGATTTAACAGCGTAGACTTACCCGCATTTGTATACCCAACAATGCAAACGACCGGAATGTTGTTACGGTTTCGCAATTTTCTCTGTGTCTCCCGATGTTGTTTCACATCCTCGAGTTCTCTTTTTAATTTGGATATTTCTTCACGGATCAAACGTCTGTCCATCTCCAGCTTTTTCTCTCCCGGACCTCTTGTACCAATTCCTCCGCCCAGTCTGGACAGAGAGGATCGCAATCCGACTAACATGGTGGCATTGTATTTCAATTGTGCAAGTTCCACCTGAATTTTTCCTTCCTTCGTTTGTGCTCTCGAGGCAAATATATCCAAAATTATCATTGTGCGATCCATAATCTTCACGTTCAAAATCTGTGACAAATTTTTCATCTGTATCGGAGTAAGTTCCGTATCGCAAACAATGCCTGTAGCATTGAGTGCCACAAGCATTGTTCTTAGTTCATCCAATTTTCCCTTTCCGAGATAGGTAACGGGATTGGCAAATTCCAGTTTCTGTTCCAACTTACCCACACAAACTGCACCTGCCGTCCTCACCAATTCAGAAAGTTCTTGCATGGAAGTATTTTCCGGAGAATCTCCCTTTTCATATACAGCCACAAGAATAACACGTTCTTCTTCCTTCTTATTTTCAATCAAATGTGACATACAAACCTCCGCTCACTACTTTGATATCGACTGTCTGGTATACAGGAGATCATATTCTGCTTTTCCATCCGTATCTTCCGGATAGGCTTCAGTAAACGCCTTTGCCTTTTCATATGCTGAGTTAAAATCTTTTTGTTTCTCATAATAGACGATCTCGTCATACAACAATTCACGAACACCGGATTGATCCTGTAAAGCCTTTCCGTCTTCAATATACTGATACGCACTGTCAAGATCATCCTGATCCAGTGCAATCGCTGCATATTGTGCATACATAAAACCATTCATATCATGATTCTGCAGGTAAATATTGTAGTAAAGCTGCATATTTTCCAGATCACCGGTTTGTCCGTAACAACTTCCGACATAAAGGAGCAGATCTCCGTAGCCATCCTCGTATGCTGCAAGCAAAATCGGCAATGCGCTTCGATAATCTCCATCCTCATATAATTGAAGTCCTCTTGCAACATTTTGCAAATAGGAAATTTTCTCCGGCTCATGCGGATTCGAAGCTAAAATCACATCATAAACGTCACAGGCATCCACATACTTTCCCATATTCACATAACAATCTGCAATATATAACCTTACATCATTATCCATGGACTCCGCAAGCAAAAGAGGCGGATGAAGCGCCTCTTGTAAAAGCGGCAATGCTCCTTCATAATCTTCATTATCATATAGCGTCAGCCCTCTTTCCCGCATACGATATTTGGTAGCATATATAATTATATATATCAGAACACAAAAGAATAATAAAATCGCGCATAAGCGGACCGCTGTTCGAAACGTAAATTTCTTTTTTCTGCGTTTTGCAGGTCGGTACACCGGCAGTTCATATAATCCAAATTCATCATGTCTTCTTCGATTTCCACGTCTTCCCATAACTCAACCAACCAATCAAACCTTTCATAACATTCGCCCCTTAGTATAACATCATGAAATTATGCTTGTCCAGTGGTTTCTATCAAAATTGTATGACTTTCAAAAAGCGAATTTCTCTTTCGTTTCCCGCGGTGTCATAAAATATATCAGGATTACAAACAGTAAAATACTTGCAATCGCCACAAATACTCTGTGCCACTGTGCCAGAATATAGGGTTGTGCCATACAAAATACAGCGATTGATAACACTGCAGCGATCAGATACTTTTGAAATGCAAAATATAACCCGTCCCTGCTATCATCCTTTTTCTTGGAACAGCAATAAGCAAATACAAAGAAAACTAAGCCAATCGCAAAATAGAGGATCGCACAGCCACTGTACGAATTTGATTCCACATCAACCACATCAAACAGATCCGGCGTAAACATTCCATACACAGAACGGAATACTGGAACTTTATAGTATATCGTTCTCATGCTGATCAGACTGTATGCTGTCA
>CAJOMI010000007.1 GCA_905235545.1 uncultured Lachnospiraceae bacterium
ATTTAATCATAAGAAATTCAATTCAATAGTTGAAATTCTTCAAAAAAGAGGTTATAATATTATCGTTTATAACACCATTTGCAATGCAACAGAAGAAAGACAAAGAGAGACAGCTTCTATTGCAGGGCAGGTAGATGCGATGATTGTGATTGGTGGTAGAAACAGTTCTAACACACAAAAGCTATATGAAATTAGCAAACAAAAATGTGCAAATACTTACTATATACAGACACTCGTTGATTTGGATTTAGCTGCTTTTGAATCCGTAGGCAGGGTAGGTATTACAGCAGGGGCATCTACCCCGAATTTAAGGAGGTTCATGGTAGCATGGCAGAGAATTTTGGAGAAATGTTGGAAGCTAGTTATGCTGACGAGAGCAGAATTAGCAACGGTAAGGTAGTAAAGGGAACCGTTATTGATGTGAAAGATGATGAGATTATTTTAAACATCAATTACAAGGCTGACGGTGTCATCACAAAGAGTGAGTTTTCGAATGATCCGGAGATTTCCCTCAAAGACAAAGTACAGCTTGGAGAAGAAATTGAAGCAAAAGTCATCAAAACAAATGATGGTGACGGACAGGTTCTTTTATCTGTTAAGCGTGTAGCAGCAGAGAAGGCCAATGAAAAGCTTGAGGAAGCATTTAACAATGAAGAAGTATTAAAGGGTGTTGTAACTCAGGTTTTAGACGGTGGATTAAGTGTTACGGTAGATGAGGCAAGAGTATTTATTCCTGCCAGTCTTGTATCGGATGTCTATGAGAGAGATTTGAATAAATTTAAAGGTCAGGAAATTGAGTTTAAGATTACAGAGTTCAATCCTAGAAAGAGAAGAATCATTGGTAATCGTAAGGTTCTGATCGAAGCTGAAAAGAAAGCAGCCAAAGAAGCATTATTCGCAAGAATTAATGTAGGCGATACGGTAGAAGGAACTGTAAAGAACATAACAGATTTTGGTGTCTTTATTGATTTGGGTGGCGCAGACGGTTTGCTTCATATTTCAGAGATGTCATGGGGAAGAGTAGAGAACCCTAAGAAGTTATTTAATGTAGGCGATACGGTAAAGGCATTTATCAAAGATATTCAGGGTGAGAAGATTGCGTTGAGTCTCAAATTCGAGGATACAAATCCATGGTTACAGGCAGCAGATAAATATGCTATTGGAACCGTAGTTACCGGTAAAGTTGCAAGAATGACTGATTTTGGTGCTTTTGTTGAATTAGAGCCGGGTGTAGATGCGTTGTTACATGTTTCTCAGATCACCAGAGAACACATTGATAAACCATCGAGTGTATTATCCGTAGGTCAGGAAGTACAGGTAAAGGTTGTGGATATCAAACCGGATGATCACAAGATCAGCCTTAGCATCAAAGCATTACTTTCCGACGAGGATGTTGCTCCGGTAGAGGCAGCCGAGGAAGAAATTCCTGCAAAAGAGGATGATGCGGCAAACGATGTTGATTCTACAGAGGAAGTTGCAGAAGAAACTATAGCTGAGGAAACAGCTGAAGAAGTAGTTGAGGAAGCAGCTGAAGAAGAAGCAGTAGCTGAAGAAGCATCTGACGTTGAAGAATAATAACAACCGACAGATTTTCACTCAGTCGGGGTACAAGCTCCGACTGAGTGAAACGCTCCGCGAGGATGCGCACGGATTCGATTAGGAATTTGTCAGCTTAAGCTGACCCGAATCCGGTGCGCAAGACTTGCAAGCGAGTCTTGAAAAACCCGTCTTAGGATTTACTAAGACGGGTTTTTAAGGTTTTAAGAATCCATGAAAGATTATAATATCTTTAAAAGTATTTTTTTGATATAATGATTCTGCTGGTGAATATCTGAATCAATAAAAGATTCCAAAGTTTGATAGCAGGCAGAAGCTGTCTCATCAAACCGAAACACCTCTGTATAGTCTGCATCGGAACAAGGAATGAAACATCCTTCTTTTTTTACGTAACATGTGCTTTTCTTTGCACGTTCTCTGCGTTGAGATTCTACATATGTTGCAACACTTTTGTGAATTGCCATATCTTCTTCCGGAAGATAGTAATAATTCTTATAATCCGTAAAATAATGCTTCAGAATTCCCGTATAAATCGGCAACTCCAGAATCGCATTCTGTCCATATGCATGTAGATATATATCATGTTTGCAGAAAGAAATTCTGGATGGTAGATCGGCATAGTCAGGAACCGTAAATATAACATGAAGGTGATCCGCATCCGTTTTCGTTTCTAAGGAAATGATTTCCGAATTTTCAAAAAAAGCTTTGTAATTAAGGATTTTGCTGATTTGTGGCATGCCAATCAGATCATCATGGTTATGCTGTAGAAGTAAATTTTCCCATGTCGGATTTGGTCGGGCTACATATCGCTGATAGATCTGGATCAACTCACCTCCGGAATACTGATCTTTTCTTTCAATTCCCAGATAGTCTTCAACTGCAACCTGCTTCATACTTTCCATGCCCAGTATGTTACGATAGGAACGAATCTCCTTATAGATATCTAATTGTTTCAATGTCTGATTCACATGAAATGACTGATTTAGCATGGAAGACTTTTGGGAAAGATACGGCAGATCAAAACCAAGTCCGTTATAATGTACCAAATATTTGAAATTCTTGCAAAAATCTTCAAACGCTGTCAGAATCTCCCCTTCACATCTGCCATCTTCATTAAACCACTGCCTGATCTGTATCTTACCATCTTCATACCAAAGGACACCGATCAGATAAAGGGTGGTATGCTTAGCCGCAAATCCGGTCGTCTCAATATCAAAAAATAAGAGTTTTTCATCCGGATATAAATGTGCAAAATAAGCCGGATATTCAAGACTTCGTGTTGTACAATCTTCCGTATAATTGAATATTTTCATCAGATACACCTTTTCTGTTGCAATGCAGCCTTTTTCTAATTTTTTAAGATATGCATTTATCATAGCATATTATAAAATAATGTGCTATAATAAATTCGTTAATGCGATTTTTTAATCAAAAGGAGGCTATTGTTTTTTGACCGATCATGGATAAACGCGAACAGTCGGTATAAAACAACGAAGGAATAACAATGATAGGATATATCAAAGGGACAGTAGAAGGAATCTTTCAAGACAGTGTATGGATTGAGAATCAGGGAATAGGATTTCAAATCTACACATCCGGCAAGGCAATCAGTGCGATGGGCGGTCTTCATCAGTCGGTTCAACTATTCACATATTTGCATGTGAGAGAAGATGAACTTTCTTTGTATGGTTTCCCTACAATGGAAGAATTGGATACATTTCGATTATTGATCGGCGTCAATGGAATTGGACCGAAGGCTGCGCTATCTATTTTGTCGGTTCTCTCCGTGAGAGATCTTTCTCTTGCTGTTATGTCCGGCGATGCAAAAGCAATCACACAGGCAAACGGTGTCGGTGTAAAAGGTGCCAATCGTGTTATTATGGAATTAAAAGACAAACTTAATTTCGAAGATCTGTTTGGCGCAAATGACAATACCGAATCCGATTCGATTGTCGGTTCAGATTCTGGCAGAGAAAACATCCAGGATACCGTATTGGCTTTGGTAAGTCTGGGATATTCTGATTTCGAGGCCATGAGCGTAATTAAGAAGATTCCGGGTTCCGAAACTATGCGTTCGGAGGAACTTCTCAAAGCCGCCCTTAAAAAATTATAACCGTTTCAATAGCATTTATGAACAATCAATAATTCAGGAGAAAAACGAACGGTATGAATGACAGAATGATCAGTACCGAGATCCTTCCGGAAGACGTGAAGATTGAAAACAATCTGCGTCCTACACTGTTAAAGGATTATATCGGTCAGGAAAAAGCAAAAAACAATTTAAAGATATTTATAGAAGCAGCAAAGAACCGTGGAGAGGCTTTAGACCATGTTTTATTATATGGTCCTCCGGGATTGGGTAAGACCACAATGGCTGCGATCATTGCAAATGAGATGGGAAGTCATCTGAAGATAACTTCCGGTCCGGCAATTGAGAAACCGGGAGAACTTGCAGCGATTCTCAACAATCTGAATGAAAACGATGTCTTGTTTATTGATGAGATTCATCGTTTAAACCGACAGGTGGAAGAGGTCTTATATCCTGCAATGGAAGATTTTGCCATTGATATTATGATCGGAAAAGGGCAGGGGGCCAGAAGTATCCGTCTGGATCTTCCGCATTTCACTTTGGTTGGTGCGACCACAAGAGCCGGTATGCTTACAGCACCGTTAAGAGATCGTTTCGGTGTAGTCAATCGTCTTGAATTCTATACCAAGGACGAACTTGCTCAGATTGTACTGCGATCAGCTGGCGTATTGGATGTTACCATCGACGAAAAAGGTGCATTGGAGATAGCCAAACGATCAAGAGGCACTCCAAGACTTGCCAATCGTTTGTTAAAAAGAGTCCGTGATTTTGCAGAGGTATCCTTTGAAGGCCATATCAGCGAAGAGGTTGCAAAGCAGGCATTAGATCGTTTGGAAGTAGATTCTTTTGGATTGGATCAGGTGGATCGCAATATTATTCTTACAATGATCGACAAATTTGGTGGCAAGCCGGTTGGGTTAGATACACTTGCCGCTGCGATTGGAGAAGACGCCGGCACAATTGAAGATGTATACGAACCATATCTGATTCAGAATGGTCTTCTTTCCAGAACACCCCGCGGAAGGGTTGCAACAGAGACAGCGTATAAACATTTTGAACGGGAATACTTATTAAATAAAGGAGAATAGTACAATGGCAGACAAAAATGACCTTCAGGTGGTAATCAATGGACGCATATACAGTTTGAGTGGACATGAAGATAAAACATATCTTCAGGAAGTTGCCAATTATATGAATCATAAGATTGCAGAATGCAAGGCATCAGACGGTTTTAATCGATTGAATCCGGAATACCAGAATATCTTGTTGGCACTGAATATCGCAGATGATTACTTTAAAACAAAGAATCTTACCGGGGAACTTACGGAAAAAGATGACGAGAAGGAAAAACAGATTTATGATTTGCGTCATGAAGTGATTGAAACACAGATTAAATATGAGTCCGCAATGAAATTAGTGGAAGAATACAAGGAACAGGTAAACATCTTACAACGTCAGGTAATCCAATTAGAGGCAGAAATGGCGAAACAGGATTTATAAGTTTCACAATTACCTGACAGGATAATGAATATAAGGAGAATCAGATGAAACCCGAGATATTGGCTCCGGCTGGCTCTATGGATGCATTAAAAGCTGCCATTTATGCAGGAGCTGACGCCGTCTATCTTGCCGGCACGAAATTTGGCGCCAGAGCATATGCAGATAATTTTGATGAGTCAGCTCTGATTGAAGCAATTAAATATTCTCATATTTACGGTGTTAAGGTCTATTTGACCGTTAACACCTTATTTCGTAATGACGAGATCGATGAACTATACGATTATATTTTGCCTTATTATGAAGCAGGATTGGATGCCGTGATTGTTCAGGATTTTGGCGTCTTATACTATCTGCACAGATATTTTCCGGATCTTCCGATTCATGCATCCACACAGATGACGATCACTTGTGAATATGCATACTCTGTTTTGAAACAATATGGCGTTTCCAGAATCGTTCCGGCCAGAGAATTGAATATAGAAGAGATCAGACAGTTAAAAAACGGAACGGAAACACCGGAAGTGGAAGTATTTGTACAGGGAGCGCTCTGCTATTGTTATTCCGGTCAGTGTCTGATGAGTTCCATGTTGGGCGGAAGAAGCGGCAACAGAGGTCGTTGTGCACAGACCTGCCGGCTTCCGTACAGAGTGTATGATTCCCAAGGAAATAAATTGAATACAGAGGGAGACTATGTGCTAAGTCCCAAGGACTTATGCGGATTAGAAATGGTTCCGTCCCTGATTGAAGCAGGTGTTGATTCTTTTAAAATAGAGGGAAGAATGAAAAAACCGGAATATGTGGCAGCCTGTGTCAGAGCATATCGAAAAGCTGTCGATGCATGGTTTGATGGGAGTTTTTCCTCATCGTTGATTCAACGATATCGGGAAGAAATGGCAGAAGTGTTTAACAGAGGCGGATTTACAAAAGGTTACTTTGAACAGAAAAACGGGAAAGATATGATGTCTGTTTCAAATCCGGGTAATGTAGGTGTCACAATCGGAAGAATAGAAGAGATTAAAAAAAATCAGATTACCGTTAAGCTTCAAAAGGATATTTCCAAAGGGGACATTTTATTTTTAGAAGATAATATATCGTCAATCCATTCCCACAAGCAGGAATCCAATCAACAGATGACAGGAATCACTTTGACCAGTAATGTGGAAGGAAGAGCAGGAAACAACGTTATCCTGAATACACCTCGTTCGAAAAATATCCGGCGTAATCAGATCGTCCGACGTATGTATAAGGCTTCTCTAATGAACGAATTAGGACAATTTAGCATAGAGGAAAGACCGATTCCGATTCACGGAAGGGTAGTGTTAAAAGAGGGTTTGCCTGCAGCTATCACCCTGTCTTGTGAGGTGGGAGGAAAGCAATATACGATCAAGCATAACGGTGGTCTGGTCGAAAAAGCATCTTCCAAACCGATTTGTGCCGAAACAGTTCGTAATAAAATTGAAAAGACCGGCAATACAAGATATTATTTCCAAACCCTTGACATCGATCTGTCCGATCATATTTTTATATCTGTAAAAGCTTTGAAGGATTTGCGCAGAGATGCAATTGCCATGTTGGAAGAAGCCGTCATTTCCGAAAAGAGCAGGACTGTCGTTACAAAAAAGAGAGAAGACTTTTTAGAAAAAGAAAATTTTCAAAAAAAACAGGTGGATACCTGTGTCATCGTATCAAAAGAAGAACAGTATCATCAAATCCGCAAAGATGGAAGGATTCAATTTATTTATCTGGATTTGCAGTATTTAAAAAAAGACGTTATAATAGATATTATATCAAATGATCCACATTGTTATGTGGTTCTTCCTCCGATTCTTCGAGGGTACGCATTACAGGAACTGCATGCTTTATGGGATGTGATAAAGCAATGTGCAGCCGGTATCATGGTGCGCAATATTGATGAACTCGCATATTTGAAGCGGAAGGGATATGACGGTGAGATTGTAACCGATTACAGTCTGTATGTAATGAATGACTATGCAGCCGTATTTGTAAAAGAACAGTTTCCCGAAGCAAGACTAACGCTTCCGGTAGAACTGAATCGAAGAGAATGGAATCAACTAAAGTATAAGGAACACAATACAGAGGTTATCGTATACAGTTATCAACAACTTATGGTCAGTACACAGTGCCTCCAAAATACATTGCTACAATGTGATCATGGCAACAGGGAATATTTAATGAAAGATCGATATCAAAAAACATTCTTTTCGACCAATATATGTAAATACTGTTATAGTCTGATTTATAATGGACTTCCGACTGTTTTATATGATGTGGTGAATAATGATTCCGATGAATCAATCACTAAGCGGCTTCATTTCACAAAGGAAACCGCAGAGGAAATAAAAGAAGTGCTGCATGCATATTTTGAAGGAGATGCAGTACCTCTTACAAAAACCAGAGGACATTATGGACGTGGAGTAGAATAAATGGCAAGTGTAATTATCAATGTTTCAAAATATATCATTATTATTTTAATGCTGCTTTATACATTATCCTGTTTTACAATATTTAAGCAGGAAAGTGACGCATCGAAAGCATTTCATTTGAACAGGCAGATTGTATATGTCTTTTTAATGCATTTTTTGTCATACCTGACATTGGCATTGAGCAATCCGGATGAAATGAAATCGATTGTTATTTTTTATGGAGCACAGATTCTGATTGCAACCCTATATATGTATCTCTATCACTATATGTATCCGTATTCATCCAGACTGCTTACAAATAATATGAGTTTATTGCTTTTAATTGGATATACAATGCTTACAAGATTGGATTTTTCCCTTGCAAAAAAGCAATTTGTACTTGCTACGACAGCTTTGCTCCTGTTTTCGATTGTTCCATATATCATGGTTAAGTATAAAAATTTACGCAATTACGGTATTTTTTATGGAATCATGGGAATTCTGGCGCTCAGTTCGGTATTTGTGATCGGGGTAGAGCAGTACGGTTCCAGAAACTGGATCAAACTTTTCGGAATCACATTGCAGCCGTCCGAGTTTGTCAAGATTCTATTTGCCTTTTTTATAGCCAGTATGCTGTCAAAGAGCAGATCTTTCAAACAGGTCATGATCACTACCGGATTTGCAGCCATCCATACAGGTATTCTTGTATTGGAAAAAGACCTGGGTGGCGCCCTGATCTTTTTTGTTATCTTTATCTGTATGATATATATCGGAACCGGTAAGATCACTTACCTTTTGGTATATATTGCCGGAGGCACCGTAATGGCTGCCCTCGCATTTATGCTATTTAAAGATCGATTATTTAACCATGTAATGGTGCGAGTCAATGTATGGAAAGATCCATGGGCGGATATACGAGGTGACGGATATCAGATCACACAATCTCTTTTTGCAATCGGAAGTGGCGGATATTTTGGTACAGGATTGACAAAAGGATATCCGGAACTGATTCCGGTAAGGGAGAGTGATTTTATCTTTTCTGCAATTGCAGAGGAATTTGGTGTGCTTTTTGCACTTGCGTTAATTTTGGTATGTTTTAGCTGTTTTATCTGTTTTGTAAATATTGCATTAAAAGTGCGAAATCGATTTTATAAGACACTTGCGTTTGGATTTGCAATCTGCTATATATTCCAAACTTTTTTATCCATCGGTGGAGTCACAAAGTTCATACCTTCTACCGGTGTGACGATTCCGATGGTAAGTTATGGCGGAAGTTCCGTCATCAGTTCCGTGATCATGTTTGCGATCATGCAGGGAATCTGTACAATAGAGAATAAAGAGGCGAAGAAAATTGAAGAAGAAAGAAGAAACATCGAAGAAACTGCGACGCAGAAGACGAAAGAAATTGAGTGAAACCGATTATAGTCTTCTTACCCCGGAGCAGCAGGAATTTTTAGAAACAGAAGAAAAAATTGATAAGATCAATGCGAAAATGAATCGTCCGGTGATTGGTATTACCTATATCTGTTCTCTTATGATATTAGGACTCATAGTGTATATTATACATTTTATGGTTGTGGATAAGGATCAGGTAATTGCAAATGCGGCCAATACAAGATTAGACCGCTATGCATCCGATGTCATTCGCGGTGACATTGTCACAAGTGATGGTAAGACAGTTGCAACCAATAATGGTGAAAAACGCGAGTATCCGTATGGTAATTTGTTTGCACATGTAGTCGGGTATTCTGACTATACAAAAGCAGGTCTGGAACTGGTTGGCAATTACTATCTGCTGGACAGTCATGCCGGCATAGCTGAGCGTGCCATCCATACACTTCGTGAAGAGAAAAATCAAGGAGATACCGTAGTGTCTACGCTCAATTATGATCTGCAAAAGACGGCATATGATGCATTGGGCAGTGCGAACGGTGCTGTTGTTGTAATGGAGCCGGACACCGGTAAGATTCTCGCTATGGTGTCCAAACCGGATTTTGATCCAAATGAAATCGATACTGTATGGCAGGAGGCCAATAGTGAAAACGCAAACAGTTCCATGCTGTTAAATCGTGCAACACAAGGTCTGTATCCACCGGGATCAACCTTTAAAATTCTGACAACCCTGAGTTATATGAGACAGTATTCACGAAAATATAAAGATTATTCTTATAGTTGTGCCTCGGATGAAGTTATTTTTAACGGTGTACCGGTACACTGCTACGGAAAACGGACACATGGCGAAGAGGATCTTTCTATGGCACTTGCAAACTCTTGTAATCAGGCTTACGCAGATATTGGAACACAGTTAAATGTTAATAAATGGAGAGATACCTTAGAAAGCTTTTTGTTTAACAAAAATCTCCCCTATACCGATTCCACTGCCACAAGCCGTTTTACGCTGGATGGAAAATCAGATTCCGGATATATTCCACAGACTGCTTTTGGTCAGGGAGATACTTTAATCACTCCTCTGCACAATGCAATGATCACGGCAACGATTGCCAATGGTGGTCTGATGATGAAACCCTATTTAATTGACCAGATAGAAAATTATAAGGGGAATCGTGTCCGCAAATTTTCTCCATCTTCCTATGATACATTAATGACAGCGGATGAAGTGGAAGTTCTCACCGGCTATATGCGTAAAGTAGTAACCGAAGGAACAGCTGCGGATTATTTTGCAGGGACTTCCTATGATGTTGCCGGCAAGACCGGAACAGCGGAATATGACAACGGAAATCATGATTATTCCTGGTTTGTCGGATTTAGTAATGTCGACGATCCGGATATTGTAGTCAGTGTGATTGTAGAAGAATCCGATGTGAATGGAATACGTGCCAGTGCAGTTTCCAGAAAGATTTTTGATACCTACTATAGCATTGGTTTAAATTAGCCAAGACTCATTTTAAACAGAACAAAGGATGAATATACACGGAGAAAAAGCATCAAATAAAAAAATACATTGCGTTTTTTCCTATAAATTGTTATACTCTATATAATTAAGCAACACACCAAAGATAGGGTAGCATAACAAATGTACTACCTTATAGTTAGGAGGAACAGCTATGATAGAAGCAGTAAGCTGTGGTGGTGTGGTAATCTTCAGAGGTAAAGTGCTGTTACTTTATAAAAACTATAAGAATAAGTACGAAGGCTGGGTTCTTCCGAAAGGAACAGTGGAAGAGGGCGAAGAGTACAAAGAAACTGCATTACGTGAAGTCAAAGAAGAGACAGGCGTGAGTGCACACATTATCAAGTATGTGAACAAAAGTAACTACACATTCAATACCGCATACGATGTAGTGAATAAAGATGTGCATTGGTATCTGATGATGGCTGACAGCTATTACAGCAAACCGCAGAGGGAAGAGTACTTCATGGATTCCGGCTATTATAAGTATCATGAGGCTTATCATTTGCTGAAGTTTCCAAATGAAAAACAAATTTTGGAGCAGGCTTATGGTGAGTATCAGGACTTGAAACAGAGTAATTTATGGGGTTCTAAAAAGTATTTTTAAAAAGAAGCCGGAAGTAATTCCGGTTTCTTTACATTGTAAAAAAGGAGTTGCCCGTTTATATAAATATTTATGCTATATGCATTCAAAAATTTGGAGGAAACAGAACATATGAAAAAACATTTTCTTGATATATTGATCGTAATTTGTATCCTTGTTATTATAGGCTGTGGAGGATATCTTGGATACTATTTTTACAACAGCAAAAAAAGTGAGGATGCCGTCAGTAAACTAAGAGATATGATTAGTACGGAAGAAACAACCTCAAGAACCAATGTTGACGAGGATATGGTCCTGATCGACGGCGTCATGGTTCAGCGTAAATTTGAGGAGATTTATCGGCAGAATCACGATTTTATAGGTTGGATTACCATTGAGGATACCAACGTGGATTATCCGGTTATGTATACTCCGTATGACAATGAACAGGGCGAATATTATATTCACAGAGATTTTGACAAGGAAAATTCATCTGCGGGACTTCCGTTTATAGATAAAAACTGTACGCTCAATCCGCCGACCGATAATTGGATCATATATGGACATAACATGAAATCCGGCAAAATGTTTCACGATATAATAAAATACGAAGATCCGGAATTTTATGAAGCACATAAGACATTTACTTTTGACAACATTTACGAAGACGGTGTCTATGAAGTCGTCGCTGCCTTTTATTCACAGATCTTTCCGGAAGATTCCGATGCTTTTAAATACTATGAATTTGTTGGAGCAGCAGGAGAAGAGGACTTTATGGACTATATAAATAATATTAAACGTTTATCTGTTATTGATACAGGAGTTGATGTTCAATATGGCGATCAGTTAATAACACTTTCTACCTGTTCATATCATGTGGATGAAGGACGATTTGCCGTAATTGCCAGGAAAAAGAAATAAAAAATATACAAATGAAGCGAAAAATAAATCTGCAAAAACTTCTTGACAAGTATTCATAGATGTTATAAGATAATATTCGTTGGTTTTGCAAAACAAAAGATTCTTTCATATTGGAACTCTTTTATGCAAACTAACGTAAGCCGATGTGGCGGAATTGGCAGACGCACCAGACTCAAAATCTGGCGGTGGTGACATCGTACGGGTTCGACTCCCGTCATCGGCATATCTGTTATTCTCAATTATATATGATTATAATACGATCTGGAATCAGAAAACATTAGTTTTCTGATTTTTATTTTTTTCCTATTTACATAATCAGGCTTTTATATTAAAATGTAATTTGTAGTTTTATATTAGTCAAAGCTCCTGTACGGAAAATATTGTGTGAGAGATTTGGCTGTAATAATGATAAAATAAAGTTTAGAGGTGCAACATGGATTTACAGAATTTCAGATTACGACTACGCAAACAATTACAAACGCAGAAACTCACATTAAATGCGTTATCTTTACAGGCCGATTTATCCGAAGATACTCTGCGGTCTATCATATATGGAAAATCACAAGATATTAAATTATCAACCATCATTAAAATAGCAGATGTATTGAATTGTTCCATCGACGATATCATCGGTCGAACCTTTTATTCGCCGAAAATCAATGATATTGCAAATCGACTTTGCCACTTATCGGAACGCTCTGTCAATACCATTATGTTTTTGTTGGATTTGGAGGAATCGTCTTCGGTCGTGCCCTCTAATGCCGGAAATGAAATCATTCACGTTCTACTGCCAACCGGAAATATGAAGGACGGTATGTTCTACGACAGCTGTTCTTTTGATGAATTTGATATTTCCGCTTATCCGTCTTCTTTGAGAAAAGCTACGGATTTTGCAATAAAAATAACAACCCATAGCTATGAACCATTTTATTGCACGAACGATATTCTTTTAATCTCCCGTCAATCGCTTCCGGAACAAAACGATATTGTTCTGTGCATGGATACAGCCGGCAAATTATATATACGCCGATATTCGGGCGATAGTCTCGATCCCATAAATGTATTTGGAAAGACGATTCCGTTTAACGAATTAAAAAATTACAAATTACTCGGAGTTATTCTGAAAGCTGTCAAAGAATATAACATAGAACAATATCGTTAAAAGCTGTATTTGAAATTCATCCAAAGAAATGGTATAGTATTGTACAGTAGAAAGAACAGGTGGATGATATGGATTTTGATTGGATTTCAATAAAACAGCCTCTTTTAAGTTGGTATCAGAAAAAGCACAGACTCCTTGCATGGAGAGAAACTACAAATCCATATCATATCTGGCTATCAGAGATTATGCTGCAGCAGACACGCGTCGAAGCTGTGAAGGGATATTATGAACGCTTCTTGCGTGAAATACCGGATATAAAAGCTTTGGCAGATGTGTCAGAGGAGAAACTTTTAAAGCTCTGGGAAGGGTTGGGGTATTATAACCGTGCAAGAAATCTGAAAAAAGCAGCCGTCACCATCGTCGAATCCTATGATGGTACGTTTCCTTCCGACTATGATAGCGTACTTGCTTTGCCGGGCATTGGAGAATACACTGCCGGGGCAATCTGTTCCATCTGTTATGATCTTCCAACTCCTGCCGTGGACGGGAATGTACTTCGTGTTATGACACGGGTATCCGATTGTCATTTAAATATTGATGATCTGAAAACAAAACGAATCGCAAAACAAATGTTGCTTCCGCTCTATAACGAAGGGCAGTGTAGAGATCTGACACAGGCACTTATGGAAATAGGGGCAACGGTTTGCATTCCAAACGGGACACCACGGTGCGCTGAATGTCCGCTTATCCATTTATGTAAAGCCTATGCGAAAACAACATGGGGAATGTTGCCGGTGCGCAAAGAAAAAAAGGCAAGACGCATTGAGGAGAAAACAGTTTTTGTGCTACATGACGGGAACCAATACGGAATTCGGAAAAGAGAAAGCAAGGGACTGCTTGCTAATCTCTGGGAGTTTTATCACACGGAAGGTATCATGGATAAAGAAGACGCAATTCGCTTTATCAGTGATCATGGTTTTAAACCGGTTCTATTGGAGAAACAAATCCCCTATACGCACGTATTCAGTCATGTGGAATGGCGAATGACTGCGTATTATATATCGTGCAGTTATCAAAAAAGTGAGCTTGTCTGGGTGAATCGTGAAGATTTTGAGACAAAATATGCGTTGCCTACAGCGTTTCGATATTTTTTAGAAAAGGAGCCTTGATATGACCTGTTTAGAGGCACAATCCAAGATCATTGCATATATTGATTACAGTCTGGATAAAGATGATAGAAAAGAATTTTTAAATCATATCAATCGGTGTGCAGACTGTAAAGAGGAACTGAATATTTATTATACTATGATAGAAGGTATGCGACAGATGGATAATAATCTTCCGTTATCGGTAGATTTGACAAAACAACTGGATAATCGCATCTACAGAGAATTAAAATCCAGCAGACAACGAAAAGATTTTTTTCGTTCATCCATTTTGATTGTCATGATTGGAGTGCTTGGTTTTGCTATATTGGCTTATGTAAATTTTTTGAATATCCTCCATATGGATGAACAGAACCGTATGAAAGAGAATCAGGGAGAATATTACTTCAGTGAATTTTTTGATGAACGCTTATTTGTACCATCCGAAGAAACAAAAGTGATCAGCATCAATTTGGACGAATCGGTCCAGCAGGATTCGTTTTACGATAAAGTAAAACAGCATAACATGCTGAAGAAATGAGTCAGGCAGTCATCCGGCACTTTGGATGAACTCATTATCGCATTATCACAAAACACTATATACGAATTTATAAACACATCTGAACAACATAGAAAGGAGACAACATGGAAAAACTTCTGTTGATTGATGGACATAGTATATTGAACAGAGCTTTTTATGGATTGCCTGATTTGACAAATTCAAAAGGCGAACACACCAATGCAGTATTGGGATTTATCAATATCATAACAAAGATTATCGATGAAGAAAAGCCAACCCATCTTGCAGTGGCATTTGATGTTCATCAAAAAACCTTCCGCCATGAGATGTTTAACGAATATAAAGGAACCAGAAAAGGTATGCCCGATGAACTCCGGGCACAGGTTCCGCTAATGAAAGAATTATTAAAAGCAATGCAGGTTACGATTCTGGAATGTCCGGGATATGAGGCAGATGATATTATTGGGACACTCTCCAAAAGAGGAGAAGAAAGCGGAATGGAAGTGTCTGTACTTTCCGGAGACAGGGATCTTTTACAGCTTGCTACAGACCATGTTCTGATTCGCATTCCGAAGACAAAAGGCGGGCAGACGACCGTAGAGAATTATCATGCAAGAGATGTAGTTGAATTATATGGCGTATCCCCTGCAGAATTTATTGACATGAAGGGATTGATGGGGGATACTTCAGACAATATTCCGGGTGTTCCGGGAATCGGCGAGAAAACGGCCTCAAAGATTATTTCCACTTATCACAGCATAGAGGAAGCTTATGCACATATCGATGAGATCAAGCCCAAAAAAGCGATGGAGAATCTGACTGCTTACTATGATCAGGCTCTTATGAGTAAGGTTCTCGCAACCATCAAATTGGATGTTCCGCTGACCATTGATTTTGCATCCATGCAAATGGGTAATTTATATACAAAAGAGGCATATGATTATATTAAAAATCTGGAACTCAAAAGTTTGCTTAAATATTTTGAAGTACCGGAAAATGGCAACGTCGCAGTGGAATACAAGACGAATTACATTACCGATTTGGGTGAAATGGAAGCCTTTTTTAAAAGTTTATATACCGTGAACCGAATCAGTGTATTTGCTGTAATGGAGAAGAAATCATTTCTTGGCCTTGGCATATCAAAGGCAGAAGGGGAAGTGACCGTAATTGTCTGCTCCCTGTTTATAACTGAAGAGCTGATTGCAGATCGTCTTATGGAGCTATACCAAAAAAATGATCATTTAATCGTCATAACCAATGATCTAAAGACATTACTCAAAGTGATCCCGCTTCCGTCTGACGGAAGAACAAAAGATACATCGGTGGCCGCATATCTTCTTAACCCGATTACTGACAGTTATGAATATGATGATATCGCAAGAGATTATCTTACTCTGACGCTGCCTTCCAGAAGTGAATTGATTGACAAAACAGAACTTACTCTTTTTAATCTGGAAGAAGAAAAGACAAGCCGATATCTGGCATATGCAACCGGCATTCCTTTCATCGCCTGGGACTTTCTTCAACATCAATTAGAAGATGCGGGAATGCTTCCTCTCTATGAAGAGATTGAACTTCCCACCGTCTATGTTCTTGAACATATGGAGGAGGAAGGCATTCGCACGGACGGAGATGCCCTCAAAGAATATAGTGAAATGCTTGGAAAGCGGGTGGAAGAACTTGAAAAATCCATCTACGAAGCGGCAGGTACGGAATTCAATATCAACTCCCCGAAACAGCTTGGGGAAATTTTGTTTGAAAAAATGAAACTTCCGGGAGCAAAGAAGACAAAGACAGGTTATTCGACTAACGTAGATGTGTTGAACAAGCTGAAAAATGATCATCCGATTGTGGCAGATATATTGGAATACCGACAGGTCGCCAAATTGAAATCCACTTATGCGGACGGACTCTCTGCCTTTATACAGGAAGACGGCAGGATTCACGGAACTTTCAACCAGACCATCACGGCAACCGGAAGGATCAGTTCCACCGAACCGAATCTACAAAATATACCGATGCGTACAGATCTCGGAAGAAGCATACGAAAGGTATTTATTCCGAGAGAGGACTATGTATTTGTCGATGCGGATTATTCTCAGATTGAACTACGTGTGCTCGCTCATTTTTCGGGCGATGAGAAACTGATTGCTGCCTATCACGAGAATCAGGATATCCATGCACTTACTGCATCTCAGGTATTCGGTGTTCCGATGGATCAGGTGGATCCATTGATGCGCAGAAATGCAAAAGCGGTTAATTTTGGTATTGTCTACGGCATCAGTGCATTTGGTCTTTCGGAAGATCTCAATATTTCGAGAAAAGAGGCTTCTGATTATATCGACAGTTATTTTGCCACCTATCCGGGTGTGAAACGGTTTCTGGATAACACGGTGGAACAAGCCAAAGAGACCGGTATGACACATACAATGTATGGAAGGATCCGCCAGATTCCGGAACTGAAATCCTCTAATTTTATGCAGCGCAGTTTTGGAGAGAGGGTGGCCATGAATTCACCAATCCAGGGAACGGCCGCGGATATTATCAAGATTGCCATGATCCGTGTACATGAAAGATTGCTGAAAGAACATCGCAGATCGAGTCTGATCTTACAGATTCATGATGAATTGCTGATTGAAACGCATCGGGATGAAGTGGATATCGTAAAACAGATTCTGATAGAAGAGATGACGCATGCAGCCGAGCTGAAGGTTCCGCTGGAAGTGAGTGTTAGTTGTGGAAATACATGGTATGATGCGAAATGACAGGAGAAGATAAATGCGGGTAATTGGAATAACAGGCGGAATCGGTACAGGTAAAAGTACATTATTAAATTATTTACAGGAACATCATGGTGCCTATGTGGTGGAAGCAGACCGTCTGGCACACAATCTCATGCAGAAAGGCACGCCTGTCTATGAAGCAATTTTACATGAATTCGGGTCTGATATTTTAAATGAAGACAAATCCATTGATCGAAAACGGTTAGGAGCAATTGTCTTTGGGGACGAGAACAGGCTGGAACAATTAAATGCAATCGTGCATCCGGCTGTGAAAAAAGAGATTTGTGCTGATATCCTGACAAAAAGAAAGGAAGGTAAAGTGCAGATTTATGTGATAGAGGCGGCACTGTTAATTGAGGATGGATACCGAACGATCTGTGATGAAATATGGTATATTTATGCCGACAAAGAAGTGCGAATACGCCGACTTCTCGCAGGCAGAGGTGGCACCCGTGAAAAATGGGAGCAGATCATAGACCGGCAATCTTCGGAAAACTATTATCTGAAAAACAGTGACGTAGTGATACATAATAATGAAAGCAGTGAAATAATGTTTGAAAAAACAGATGCGTTATTGTCATAGGAGTGAAACAATACTATAATATAAGCTGATAGATAGAATCAAAAAATAATGGAAATCATAGAATGGAGGATATAAACATGAATGTATTTGTTGTGAACTGTGGAAGCTCTTCTTTAAAGTATCAATTGATTGATTCGGATACCGAGGAAGTCATTGCAAAGGGGCTTTGTGAGCGAATCGGAATTGACGGAAGTCTGACGCACAAACCGACCGGAAAAGACAATCTGGTAAAGAAATGCGATATGCCGGATCATAAGAGCGCTGTCTCATATGTATTGGATGCATTAACGGACCCGGTATACGGTGTGATCGGGGATTTGTCCGAGATTGATGCGGTCGGACATCGAATCGTACATGGTGGTGAGCGCTTTGCAAATTCGGTTGTGATAAATGATGAAGTCATCCGGGCAATTGAGGAGTGCAACGATCTGGCGCCATTGCACAATCCGGCTAACCTGATCGGTATATCTGCATGTCAGGCGTTGATGCCGGATGTTCCTATGGTAGCGGTGTTTGATACCGCATTTCATCAGACGATGCCGAAAAAAGCATATTTGTATGGGCTTCCATACGAATATTACGATGAATACAAAGTGCGCAAATACGGATTTCATGGCACCTCACACAGTTTTGTATCCAAACGCCTGATTGAACTGATTGGAAAAGAAGGACAGGATTCCAAAGTGATCGTGTGTCATCTCGGAAACGGTTCCTCCATCTCAGCAGTAAGGAACGGTGAGTCGGTTGATACGAGCATGGGCTTTACACCACTTGACGGACTGATCATGGGAACAAGAAGCGGAAGTATTGACCCTGCGGTGGTTCAATTTCTTTGCGGAAAGCTCAACCGTTCGGTGGATGAAGTACTTACGATATTGAATAAACAATCCGGAGTTGAGGGAATATCCGGAGTATCGAGTGATTTCAGAGATTTGGAAAAAGCCAGCAATGAAGGAAATGAACGCGCGACGACAGCGCTGGAAATCTTCACATACCGCGTGGCTCAGTATATCGGATCTTATGCGGCTTCCATGAATGGCGTGGATGCGATAGCATTTACGGCAGGAATCGGAGAGAATAACGGCAAGATCCGCAAGGCAATCTGTGATTATCTCGGTTATCTCGGAATTACGATCGATGATGAGGCTAATCAGACTGCAGGTGAAGAAATCCGGATATCGGCTGCAGATTCCAAGGTGGATGTATATGTGATCCCGACCAACGAAGAACTGGCAATTGCCCGGGAGACGGTGGCATTATTATAATAAAAGGAAAAGAGCAAGGGAACTATAATGATGAAAGTGGATAGTTGAATGCGATAAGGAGA
>CAJOMI010000008.1 GCA_905235545.1 uncultured Lachnospiraceae bacterium
TGCAATCGGTATTTCCGGTGCAATTCAGCACGTAGCCGGTATGGAAGAGTCTGATCTGATCATTGCGATCAACAAAGATGAGGATGCTCCGATCTTCGACGTGGCAGACTATGGTATTGTTGGCGATCTCAATAAGATCGTTCCTCAGCTTACAGAGGCTGTTAAAGCTGAGATCGCAAACAAATAATGAACTTGCAGGGTTTATGCCTTGACATGTAGAACAACATGTGTGTATCGGGCGGGTGTATTCACTTAGTGGGTATGCCCGCTTGTTGAATTACCATGAAAGTACAAGAAGTCGAGCCAAATAGGCGAAGACTGATTGGGACACTTTCTGTATAAATCGAAGCTGACGAGCATTCTGCAACAAGAACGCCGGAAGCGTCGTCGCAAATCCGGCGCCAAGTCTCGCGAGCGAGACTTGAATCTGTGAGAGTCTTGCGTTAAAAACAATCTTTATGAGATAATAGAGAAAAGGAGAAAATGCGATGAGTCAAGAAAATAATAATGTACATGATATACATGAAAATGGCACAGATCAAATTTCTGACAAAATGACAAAAAAAGAATTTAACAAAAACGAGAAAGTAAAACCGTTAATCTCACAGATCAGAGCGGTGGCAATAACAGCATACATATTGATTTTGATTAATGTAGTTGTTATGGTTGTTACAAGCCAGTATGGTCTCATTGTGGATATTTTAATCATACTTGGTCTATCACTTGGAATTCATTTAGTTAAGAGCAGGGTTTGTGCAATAATATTATTGGTATATAGCCTCGGAAATATAATCTATATTTCGATTTCGAGGGAGCAGTTGGCAGGTTATTGGATCGCATTGGTGGCAATTGGCGCAGTGAGTGCGACATTTAAGTATGGCAAGGCATGGAAAGAATATACGGTGAGTGGTAAACTTCCGGAAAAGAAATAGTCGAATCGCCGGATGTGTAAATATATGGAAAGGAGGTTATGAAAAGATGCAATTTGAAACATTACAAAAAGATATGGTTGCAGCGATGAAGGCAAGGGATAAATCAAGAAAAGATGCCATTTCTTCCCTGATCTCTGCGATTAAGAAAGTGGCAATTGACGAGGGACACAGAGATGACATACAGGAAGAACTGGTGGATCGTGTCATTTTAAAAGAGTTAAAGACAGCGAAAGAACAGTTGGATACCTGTCCGGCAGAACGGACCGATTTGATCGAAGAGTATCAGACCCGATATGACGTGATCAAGGAGTATGCTCCGTCACTGATGAGTGCAGAAGAGGTTAAGACTCTAATTGAAGAGCAATTCGCAGATGTGCTGGCATCGAAGAACAAAGGTCTGATCATGAAAAATGTGATGCCGGTATTAAAGGGAAAAGCAGACGGTAAAGTAATCAATGAAGTCGTTGGCGAATTGTGTAAGTAGTTTTATTTCTTTTGTGTGTTCATAAGGAATGGCAGTAAGCTGATCGTTCCATAGCTTCCAATCACAAAGATCAATATTAGGAATGAATATTGTTTTGAGATGGAAGACATCAAATATTTATAGAGATGAAAAGAAAGAATTCCCAGTAGGATAAAAGGAATGCAAGGACGCAGAATACTCTTTGTAAACTTAAGTTCTACTGGGATTTTTGTATGCAATTTGGAAAGACTGGCAAGACTTTGGAACAGATAACTGACAAATAATCCGAGAATGTAACCGCTCATTCCAATCCGCGGAATAGTAGTAAGGATGAAAGCAATGCGGATTAATGTTGACAGGATGGTAAGCATCAAATTATGAGGGGCATAACCCAATCCGTTTAATATACTGGCTAGGGTGGTGGACAGATAAATCAGAGGACATAAAAACGACAGTTGGATGAGATAACGTCCTGCATCTTCATTGTGAAAAAATACAGTTCCTAATGTCGAGCCAAAAATATAGAAGAGTACGGTAGAAAACAGACCGATCAACAGACAAAAATGCAGACTTTGTTCGCACAATCTCTTTAAATAGTTCTTCTTTAAAGCGGAATTTGCCGAGGAGACAGCAGGCATTAACATGGTGGAGAGGGAGTTTGTGACTGTTGCAGGAAACATGATAAAAGGAAAGGCCATTCCTGTAAAAATTCCGTAAGTGCTCAGACTGAAAGCAGAGTCTTTATAATAGACAAGTAATACGGTAGGAATCAGAATTGCTTCGATACTCTGCATAACCGTGAGGGCAAGGCGGTTTGTTGTCATAGGTATGGAGGTTTTCAGAAAAATCCGTACAATTTGATCTGTATAGAGCGGTGCGGAACAGGAAAGATCATTTACCTGTGAACGGTTTGCGTTACAGTTCTTTTCCTCATAATTTGAACGGTTAGAATACAATGGATGTGAAGATTTACTATTTTTGACATGATAACGGATAAAGGAAATTGCGGAATAAAGAAACGATACTATTTCGCCGATGACGATACCCCAGACAGCAAAGGCAGCATCGTAACTTTCTCTTATACATACATTGGTCACGAAAAAAGAAAGAACAAATACTTTGGCAAATTGTTCCAAAAAATCAGATATTCCATGTACTTCGGATTTTTCCAGACCAAGAAAATATCCGTGAATTGCGCCTTTCATTGCCATAAAAGGGACGCCGAAACTGATTACTTTCAGACAGGCAGAACATTCCGGCGCATTTAAGATATTGCTGCATAACCAATCCGAAAAATGATGCATCAAAAAGCTGACCATACAGCCGAGGATCAGGTTGATCGTAAAACATACCTTAAAAAAAGCTTTTGCCGTGGCTGCTCTGTCAAGACTGTTATATTCGGATACCAGTTTTGTCAGGGCCAGTTCATTCCCGAATGTTGTCAGTGCAAAGGCTACAATATACAGAGGAAAGATCAATTGATAAATCCCCAGTTCTTTTGCACCAATTAAACCGGATAGGAATATTCTATTATAAAAGCCGAGTATTCTGGCAGCAAGACCGGTCAAGGTGAGAATCAGAGTTCCTTTGATCACCAGGTTATTGTTTATCCGTTTCGAAATCATACTTTTTATTTTCATAAAGTCCTCGATCTGTCCTTGCGTCAATCTGATTATTGTAAATATATGATGATATGCGGGAAATATACACAATATTTTTGTCGGGGTGAGAAATGGTTATGTTTTCTTTTTCCGTTCCAAGTCGTGAATGGGAGCGGATGGATTTGAAAACCGTTTTGTACCACTTGACAGTTTGGGGTAAGGTTGCTATCATTGAAATAAAATATCCGACTAAATTAGTGGGAATTGAGGTGAGGCGCTATGACGTTATCTACAAAAGGCAGATATGGATTACGTGCAATGATTGACTTGGCGGATTTTTCGGAAGAATCGCCACAGTCCATTGCCAACATTGCACAGAGACAATCCATTTCAGATAGTTATCTGGAACAGTTGATGGCAAAATTAAAAAAAGCGAATTTGATCAAGAGTATAAGAGGTTCACAGGGCGGATATGTGCTTGCCAGACCAAGTAATGAAATTAGTGTCGGTGAGATATTGCGCGCATTGGAAGGAGATCTGTTGCCGATTAAATGTCTGGGTCTTCGGGATGAGTCGGGATGTCAGGACAGTGACAAATGTGTTACAAAGAATGTCTGGAAACGGATTGATGACAGCATTCAGAATGCGGTAGATTCGATCTTGTTGAGTGAGTTGGTAGAGGATAACCGGAAATTGCGAATCACGGAGAATTAGGTGATTGCACCCCAAGGAAAAAGAAGTAAATTAGAGTTTTGCAATCACCTGATCACGTAGAATAAATAAAAGGAGACAAGATATGCAAGACAGGCAATTCATATATTTGGATCATGCAGCAACGACTGCGACGAGACCGGAAGTGGTAGATGCAATGCTCCCGTATTTTACAGAGAATTTTGGCAATCCTTCCAGTGTCTATACATTTTCACAGAAAAATAAAGCGGTCATTACCAGATGCAGGGAGACAATAGCGGATACTTTGTCCGCTAAGAGCAATGAGATCTATTTTACTGCCGGTGGTTCTGAATCTGATAATTGGGCGCTCAAAGCGGCAGCAGAGTCTTATGCATCAAAGGGAAAACATATCATTACGACGAAGATAGAGCACCATGCGATTTTACATACCGCGCAATATTTGGAAAAACAGGGATATGAAGTAACCTATCTCGATGTGGATGAAAATGGAATCGTCAAGATAGATGAGTTGAAAAAAGCAATTCGACCGGATACGATTCTGATTTCGGTTATGTTCGCAAATAATGAGATCGGATCGATTGAACCAATCAGGGAAATTGGTCGGATTGCAAAGGAGCATGAGATTCTTTTTCACACAGATGCGGTGCAGGCATACGGGCAGATTCCAATTGATGTGAATGAATATCAGATTGATATGCTCAGCGCCAGCGGTCATAAGATCAATGGCCCGAAAGGGATTGGTTTTATGTATATTCGAACCGGAATTCAGATTGGAAGTTTTATTCATGGAGGCGGACAGGAACGATCCAGAAGGGCGGGCACAGAAAATGTGCCGGGAATCGTAGGTCTCGCAAAAGCATGCGAGATTGCGAATCAAACGATGGAAGAACGGGCAAAGAAAGAAATTGCAATGCGGGATCACTTAATCGACCGTATTTTACAGGAAGTTCCATATGTCAGACTGAACGGACACCGCACAAAGAGATTACCCAACAATGTGAATTTCTGCTTTCAGTTTGTTCAGGGAGAGTCGTTACTTATCATGTTAGATATGGTAGGTATATGTGCTTCTTCGGGTTCCGCCTGTACGTCGGGATCCATTGATCCTTCCCATGTATTGTTAGCCATTGGTCTGCCGAGTGAGGTTGCCCACGGCTCTCTTCGCCTGACTTTGGGTGAGGAGAATACAATGGAGGAAATGGACTATGTGGCAGATCATATAAAAGAGATGGTGGAAAAGCTTCGGACAATGTCACCACTTTATGAAGATTTTGTGAAGACGCATGAAGAGTAGACGTTTGCATTTAAAGTAAGGGATTGATACGTGCGTGATTGGTGCTTGAAATAACGAAATGCTACCTGAACAGTTACAAAATGACAGCAATTTGTCGGGGAAAACGGAATGGTGGAAACACTTGACGGATGCTTTAAAAATGAGTACACTGTAATTTGTTGACTGAAGAAGTAAAGGAAGAACATAGATATGAAGAAAAAGGTTGCGGTTGGTATGTCCGGCGGAGTAGATTCGTCTGTTGCAGCTTATCTGTTGAAAGAACAGGGATATGATGTCATTGGAGTGACCATGCAGATCTGGCAGGATGAAGATCCGCATGCGATGGCGGAGAACGGCGGATGCTGTGGATTGTCTGCAGTGGATGATGCCAGAAGAGTGGCAGATATGTTGGATATTCCATATTATGTTTTGAATTTTAAACAGGAATTCAAGACATACGTCATTGATTATTTTATGGATGAATATATACATGCGAGGACGCCGAATCCATGTATTGCATGTAATCGCTATGTCAAATGGGAAGCGTTACTGAATCGGGCAATGGAGTTTGGATGTGATTATATTGCAACCGGGCATTATGCCAGGGTGATCCGCTTGGAGAATGGGAGATATACACTAAAGAAGTCTGCTGCTGTGCATAAGGATCAGACCTATGCGTTATATAACCTGACACAGGAACAGTTGAGCCGTACATTGATGCCGGTTGGAGAATATGACAAAGAAGAAATTCGTCGAATCGCGCAGGACATCGGTTTGTTGGTTGCAAAGAAACCGGACAGTCAGGAAATCTGCTTTATTCCGGATCATGACTATGCCTCTTATATAGAAAAAGAGAGTGGAAAAGAGTTTAAAAAAGGCAACTTTGTAGATATCAATGGCAGAATTCTCGGACAGCACAAAGGGATCATTCATTATACGATCGGACAACGCAAAGGATTGGGACTTTCGCTTGGATCACCGGCATTTGTCGTTGATATCAGGCCGGATACCAATGAAGTTGTGATCGGAACCAATGAAGATACATTCCACGATAAGCTGGTGGCTGACAGGGTGAATCTCATGTCAATCCCGCAGCTACAGGGAGAAATGAGGGTAACTGCCAAGATCCGGTATTCCCATCAGGGCGCGCCTTGTGTGATTCAAATGGAAGGACCGGACAAGGTTGTCTGTCATTTTGAGGAACCGGTGCGTGCAATTACACCGGGACAGGCTGTTGTATTCTATGATGATGATATTGTCGTTGGCGGTGCCACGATTCAAAATATTTTAAAGGAGGATTTTTTGAAATGACAAAAATTGATATTATTTCAGGATTTTTGGGAGCTGGTAAGACAACATTGATCAAGAAGCTGATCGCTGAAGGATTTCAGGGAGAAAAGCTGGTATTGATCGAGAATGAATTTGGAGAGATCGGAATCGATGGCGGTTTCTTAAAAGATGCAGGCGTTCAGATTAATGAGATGAATTCCGGCTGTATATGTTGTTCGCTGGTAGGAGATTTCGGAAAAGCCTTGGAACAGGTACTTCATGACTACACTCCGGATCGCATTATTATTGAACCTTCCGGTGTGGGTAAACTCTCTGATGTCATGAAAGCAGTGGCAGATCTGGATGACGAGAACATTGTGATCAATACAGCGTCTGCAGTTGTGGATGCTACAAAAGGAAAAATGTATATGAAGAATTTCGGAGAATTCTTCAATAATCAAATTGAAAATGCGGGAACCATCATACTCAGCAGGACGCAGAAACTTTCAGAAGATAAATTGGAAGCAATCGTTGCAATGATAAAAGAGCATAACGATAAGGCGACGATTATCACGACGCCTTGGGATGATATTGATGGCAAGCAGATCGTGTCTGCCATGGAGAAGGAGAAAAATCTGGTAGAAGAATTATTGGAGGAGGCCAGAGTCTGCCCGACTTGCGGACATGTACATGATCATGATCATCATCACGATCACGACGAGCATGACCATCATCATGATCACGACGAGCATGACCATCATCATGATCACGATCACGAAGACCATGATCATCATCACGACCACGACGAGCATGACCATCATCATGATCACGATCACGAAGACCATGATCATCATCACGACCACGACGAGCATGACCATCACCATGATCATGACCATGACCATCATCACGATCATGAAGGCCATGACCATCATCACGACCATGAAGGCCATGACCACCATCATCATCATGCCGATGATGTATTTACCAGCTGGGGAAAAGAGACACCTCATAAATATACAAAAGAGGAGATGGAAGAGATTCTCAAGGCGCTGGCAGATGCTGACAATAAGGAGTATGGAATCATTTTACGAGCAAAGGGCATTGTTCCGGGTGAAGATGGAACATGGATTTATTTTGATCTGACACCGGAAGAATATGAGATTCGAACCGGAGAACCGGATGTAACCGGTAAGCTCTGTGTAATCGGAAGCGAACTCAAAGAAGACAAGATAGCTATGCTGTTTCATGTATAATGATAAGGAAGTGAAGATATGAGAAAACAGGAGAAAGAGATTCCGGTATTCGTCTTTATGGGATTTTTGGAAGGTGGAAAAACAAAATTTGCCAGAGAGACATTAGTCGATCGTAATTTTACAGAGGGTGAACCTACCCTGTTACTGGTGACAGAAGAGGGAATGGAAGAATACGATGAAGAGGAATTAAAAAAGCATAATGTATCGGTTGCTTATCTGGAGGAAGAAAATCTGACAACGGATCATTTGTTGGATTTGCAGGATAAATATCGACCAAAACAGGTATTGATTGAATATAACGGAATGTGGCAGTTGCAGAAGCTTTTTGATATCCGTGTTCCAAAGGGATGGACGATTGTACAGGTCATTACATTGATCGATGCTACTACATTTACTGTATACAACAATAATATGAAGTCTTTGATGGCAGAGCATATTCAAAGTGCGGATATGATTATATTTAATCGCATTAGGGATGATTCTGACATCAATACCATGCGCATGGCGGTTAAGACAATTAATCGAAGGGCACAGATTGTATTTGAGAATATCAACGGTCAGGCACAGATTGACAGCGGAGAGATCGAAATTCCTTATGATATGGATGCGGAAGTGATTGAAATTGATGATGATGACTATGGCATTTTCTATATAGACGCCTCTGACAATGTTGACAATTATGTAGATAAAGTGGTGAAGTTTAAAGGACAGGTGTATCTGCCACCGCAATACAAAGGAAAAGCGTTTGTTCCGGGCAGATTTGCCATGACCTGTTGTGCGGAAGATATTACATTTCTCGGTTTTAAGTGCGTTTCTCTTGAGACGCCAGGATTAAAAGACAGGGAGTGGGTTACCGTTACCGCTAAGATCAAGCGGGAATTTTATCAGGAGTTTGATGGGGACGGACCGGTTCTTTATGCACAAAAGATTGAGAAGGCAGAGAAGCCGGAGGAAGAAGTAGTATATTTTTAACGCATTCTGAGAGCTTTACAGATTTACGAACTTATGGTTTATGGAACTATACGATATGCGCAATTAAAAAGAGCTAAATCGGAGTTTCACAATCGACTAAGCAAAAGCGGGATAGAAAGGAGACAATGATATGGCATTCGATGAATTTTTGGATAAGGTGAAAAAGACTTCTGTTGATGCAGTAGATAAGGCAAAGGATACGACGAAGCGACTTTCAACGATCAACGAGTTAAAGAGCAAGATACGTGGCTATAATAATGATAAGAATAAACTCTTTACGCAGATGGGAATGGATCTCTATATTGCCAAAAAAGAGGGTGAGGATATTGATGAGAAAATAGATGCTTTTGTTGCAAATATTGACAAGATTAATATTCGAATTAAAAATCTGCAGGATAAATTGGCATTGTTTGACGAGAAATAGATGAAGGAGAAAGACGAGGTCATTATATGGCGACAGGAATAATTGGAACAGGTAGTTACCTACCACCGACGGTGATCGATAACAACGAGCTTGCAAAACTTGTTAAGACGGATGATGAATGGATCAGAGAGCATACAGGGATTGTCGAACGACATATTGCTACGGATGAGACCACTTCTTATATGGCGACGGAAGCAGCCAAAGCAGCGATTAAAAATGCGGATCTTGATCCAAAGAAAATCGACCTGATCATTGTGGCAACCTTATCGGCAGAACGGGCAACACCGAGTATGTCCTGTATCGTACAGGATAAGATTGGGGCTGTCAATGCAACCTGTTTTGATCTGAATGCCGCGTGTTCCGGGTTTGTCTACGCACTGCAGACAGCAGATGCATATATTCAGACCGGATTGGCAAAAACAGCGTTAATTATTGGCGCAGAGACGCTTTCAAAACTGGTAGACTGGAAAGACCGGTCTACCTGTATCTTATTTGCGGACGGCGCAGGTGCTGCAATCGTGACGGATAAGGAACATGGAATTCTAAGCAGCATTACACACAGTGATGGCTCAAAGGGAATGTCACTAAAATGCAAAGATCGTTCGACAAGAAATTTCCTTGTGAGAAAACAGGAGGACAAACACTATATTCAGATGATCGGACCGGATATCTTTAAGTTTGCAGTGCGCAGGGTTCCGGCATGCATCGATTTGTTGCTCCAAAGAGCAGGCGTATCGAAAGAGGATGTTACATATTATGTTTTGCATCAGGCGAATGCGAGAATTGTTGCATCTGTTTCAAAGAAGATGGAAATACCGATTGAAAAATTCCCTATGAATATAGAACACTGTGGCAACACGTCGAGTGCATCGATTCCGATACTTTTAGATGAGATGAATCGGTCAGGCATGCTCAAAGAGGGAGACAAGGTTGTGATCTGCGGGTTTGGCGGAGGTCTTACCTGGGGTGCACAGTTGATCGAATGGTAAGAGATAAATGCTTGATAAGTATGGAGGATATTTTAACATGAGTAAAATCGCATTTATGTTTCCGGGACAGGGAGCACAATACGTAGGAATGGG
Source organism: uncultured Lachnospiraceae bacterium (assembly GCA_905235545.1). Classification (GTDB taxonomy): domain Bacteria; phylum Bacillota; class Clostridia; order Lachnospirales; family Lachnospiraceae; genus CAG-590. Next base: position 9,963 of record CAJOMI010000008.1, read on the forward strand.
AAAAGAGTTTTATGATAACAATCCGAAAAGCAGAGAAATCTATGAACTGGCATCGAAAGCAACCGGATTGGATATTGAAGCTTTGTGTTTTGAAGAAAATAATGACATCAATATCACGGAATACACACAGATTGCGATGCTGACAACGGAGGTAGCAATGCTTCAGGCAGTGCTTGATCTTGGTATACGACCGGATGTGACAGGCGGTTTGTCTTTGGGAGAATACTCTGCACTCGTCGCTTCCGGAGTCATGGAATTCGAAGACTGTGCAAAAGTTGTCCGCAAACGTGGGATCTATATGCAGGAGGAAGTGCCGGCAGGTCAGGGCGGTATGGCAGCGATCATTGCTTTAGACGAAGGGAAAATTGCGGAAGTATGCGAACAGATCGATGGAATTGTCAGTATTGCAAATTATAACTGTCCGGGACAGATTGCAATCTCCGGCGAGAAAGAGGCAGTTGACAGGGCTTGTGAACTGTTAAAAGAAGCCGGGGCAAAGAGATGTATTCCACTCAATGTCAGTGGACCGTTCCATTCTCCGATGTTGAAAGGAGCCGGAGAAAAACTCGGAAAGGAATTAGAACAGGTAGAGATTCATGATATAGCGATACCGTATGTGACCAATGTGACCGGTGATTTTGTAACGGATAAAAACGAAGTGAAGAGTCTTTTGTCAGCACAGGTATCATCTTCCGTCAAGTGGATTCAATGTGTGGAGACAATGCTTGAAGACGGTGTGGATACTTTTATTGAGATTGGACCGGGAAAGACCCTTTCCTCTTTTGTCAAGAAGATTTCCAAAGAAGTGACAATCGTCAATGTGGACAAATATGAAGATCTCGATAAGATCAAAGAATTGCTTGGATAAGGAGAAACTATGTTAAAAGGGAAAATAGCGTTGGTGACCGGGGCGAGTCGCGGGATAGGAAGACAGACAGCAATCACGCTCGCAGCTTACGGCGCAACGGTTATCGTAAATTATAATGGCAACAAAGAAAAGGCAGAAGAAGTAGTTGGCATCATCAAAGAAAATGGCGGACAGGCGATCAGCTACGGTTGTAATGTTGCAGACTACGAAGCGGTCGGAGAAATGATGAAAGAGATTGTGAAAGAATTCGGTGCATTGCATATTCTTGTCAACAATGCGGGAATCACCAAAGACGGTCTTTTGATGAAGATGTCGGAGGAGGAATATGATGCGGTATTGGATACCAATCTGAAGGGAACGTTCAATTGTATCAAGCACATATCCCGGCAGATGTTGAAGCAAAAAGAAGGTCATATCATTAACCTTTCCAGTGTGGTAGGCGTATATGGTAATGCCGGGCAGACAAACTACGCCGCATCGAAGGCGGGAGTCATCGGGATTACCAAATCGGTGGCCAAGGAACTGGGTTCCAGGGGCATCACCGTCAATGCGGTAGCTCCGGGATTCATTGTTACGGAGATGACGGATGCCATGCCGGAGGATGCCAGGAAACAGGTGTCTGACCGGATTGCTTTGAAACGTTTGGGTGAGACGAAGGATGTTGCGGAATTGATTGCATTTCTGGCATCGGATAAAGCATCTTACGTTACCGGACAGGTTATCTGCGTGGATGGCGGCATGAGCATCTAAACGAAAGACGATGTTTCCCACATCCAAATGAAATACAGGAGAAAAATAATCATTTTAGAATAAAATTACATGACAGAAATAAACGAGCATAAAGGAGAGTAAAATGAGACGAGTTGTAGTGACGGGAATGGGAGCCATTACCCCGATTGGATTGAATGTTGACGAATTTTGGAAGGGCGTGAAGGAGAGCAAAGTGGGAATCGGACCGATTACACAGTTTGATGCCTCTGATCATAAAGTGAAGATAGCTGCGGAAGTAGACGGATTTGTCGCAAAAGAATATATGGATGCTAAATCTGCGAAACGAATGGAACGGTTTTCACAATTTGCAGTTGCAGCGGCTAAAGAAGCGATCGAACAGGCAGGTCTTGATATGGAACAGGAAGATCCTTATCGCGTTGGAACCGCTATTGGTTCCGGTGTCGGCAGTCTTCAGGCAACCGAGAGAAATATAAAGCGGTTGACGGAGAAAGGCCCGGGACGTATGGAGCCGTTGGTCATTCCTATGATGATTTCAAACATGGCAAGCGGCAATGTATCCATTTATTTTGGACTGAAGGGAAAATCCATCAATGTTGTGACTGCCTGTGCAACCGGCACACACAATATTGGTGAGGCATTTCGAACGATTCAGTATGGAGATGCGGATGTCATGCTTGCAGGAGGAACAGAGGCGAGTGTGACGCCAATCGGAATCGGCGGATTCGCAGCGCTCACTGCACTCAATACAACGGAGGATGTGACTCGTGCATCCATTCCGTTTGATAAGGACAGAGCCGGTTTTGTACTCGGTGAAGGTGCAGGTGTGGTTGTATTAGAGGAGTTAGAACATGCCAAAGCAAGAGGTGCGAAGATATTGGCAGAGTTGGTAGGGTATGCTGCGACTTCTGACGCATATCACATCACTTCTCCGGCGGAGGATGGTATGGGTGCCGCAAATGCCATGATCTATGCGATGAGAGATGCCGGAATTTCACCGACCGATATAGATTACATTAATGCTCACGGAACATCCACCCATCACAACGATCTGTTTGAAACCAGAGCGATTAAGATTGCCATGGGAGATGCACAAAATGATGTGCTGATCAGTTCTACCAAATCGATGGTAGGACATTTGCTGGGTGCTGCCGGAGGTGTCGAGTTTATTACGTGCGTCAAGTCGATTGAAGACGGATATGTCCATGAGAATGTCGGACTTCGCGAAGTTGAGGATGAGGAAGAATTTAGTTTAAATTATGTCAAGGATCACGGTGTTTCAAAGGATGTCAATGTATGTATGTCCAACTCACTCGGATTCGGAGGACATAATGCAACTCTGATCGTGAAGAAATATACAGAATAACCATGATTTTTGATGTGTTTTGCAAAATGCGAACAGATAATAAGAAAAAGAGGAAGAAAAATGGAATTAGATATCAAGCAGATTATGGAGATTATTCCCCACAGACAACCGTTTCTTTTGATTGACAGGGTGACGGATTTGGAGCCGGGAAAATCTATCAAAGGATATAAGAATTTATCCTACAACGAACCTTTTTTTGCGGGGCATTTCCCAAATGAGCCCGTGATGCCGGGGGTGCTTCAAGTGGAAGCATTGGCGCAGTTAGGTGCGGTTGCAATATTGAGTCTTCCGGAAAATAAGGGGAAAACAGCGTATTTTACCGGAATTAACGGTGCAAAGTTTAAACAGAAAGTGGTTCCGGGGGATCGTTTGGATTTGGAATGTGAGATTGTAAAGATAAAGGGTCCGATGGGAATCGGACAGGTAAAGGCAAGCGTGGATGGTAAGCTTGCTTGCAGAGCGGAGATTTCCTTTGCGGTGATGTAATATCCGATCAAAAAAGTGACAGAGCATCTTTCTGTCACTTTTTTTCTGATGCGGTTGTTATAGGACACAATTCGTTGTATAATAAAAAAATGAGTGTGTAACACGAATTTAGTACCACTACGCCTAATACAACATAAAGTTGAGAGGATTAAGATATGGGTTTGTTTACTTTTTTGGGAGGAATACATCCCTATGACGGCAAAGAATTATCAAAGGATAAGGAAATTATAGATTATCTTCCGAAGGGGGATTGTGTATATCCCTTATCACAGCACATAGGCGCTCCAGCCATCCCTATTGTGAAAAAGGGAGATCTTGTGCTTGTGGGACAGAAGATTGCGGAAGCGGATGGCTTTGTGTCGGCCAATATTCATTCCGGAATATCCGGGAAGGTGAAGGCGATCGAACCGAGGATGACGGCATCCGGGATGGAAGAGAATTCGATTATTATTGAAAATGACGGTCAATTTAAAGAGATTGATTTTACGAAGAATATTCGACCGCTCGATCAGTTGTATCGGGAAGATGTGAAAGATATTATCAAAGAAGCGGGCATTGTGGGAATGGGAGGAACCAGATTTCCTACCCATGTCAAATTATCGCCGAAGAATGAAGAAGAGATTGATACGATTATCGTGAATGGCGCGGAATGCGAACCGTATCTGACATCCGATTATCGAAGAATACTGGAATCGCCGGAAAAGGTGATTGCCGGGTTACAGATTGTCATGAATCTGTTTGACGATGCAAAGGGGATCATTGCGATTGAAGATAACAAACCCGAAGCGATACGGAAGATGGAGGAAGTGGTGAAGGATATTCCGAACATAACGGTCAATACGCTAAAGACAAAGTATCCGCAGGGCGAAGAACGACAGCTTATTTATGCAAACACCGGAAGAACATTGAACTCTTCCATGCTGCCGGCCGATGTAGGATGTATTGTTTATAATGTCGATACGATTGTTGCCATATATCAAGCCTTGATCGAGGGCAGACCTCTATACGAGAGAATCATTACGGTGACGGGAGATGCTATTCAGAATCCGGTAAACTATCGCGTCAGAATTGGTACCAATACGCAGGAATTGATTGAGGCGGCAGGCGGATTTACGGTGGAGAATCCGGAAAAGATCATTTCCGGAGGACCGATGATGGGGAAGACGATGTTTTCGTTGGATGTTCCAATCGTCAAAGGGTCATCCTGTATCCTGTGTTTTAAGGAGGATGACGTTTCAAAGGAAGAACCTTCCAACTGTATCCGTTGCGGAAGATGCACGAAAGTATGTCCCGGCAGAATGATGCCGTACAAATTGGCGGATTTGGCGAGTCATGGGCAAATAGACGAATTTCTGAAATATGGCGGAATGGAATGTTGCGAGTGCGGATGTTGTTCTTATATATGTCCGGCAAAAAGACATTTGACCCGGATGATAGCAGATACGAGAAAACAGATTCTTGAAGATCGAAAGAAATAGGAGGTGGACATTGTGGAACAGATGATGAAAATTTCATCGTCTCCGCATATCAGGGATCAGGAGACCACGTCAGGGATTATGAAACAAGTGATTGTTGCTCTGATGCCTGCAACAATATTTGGAATATACAATTTTGGCATAAGAGCCCTTTTCATTATACTGCTCACTGTTGGCAGTTCCATTGGCTTTGAGGCCGGATATCAAAAACTGACCGGTCAGAAAATTACGATATATGACCTGTCTGCAGCGCTTACCGGACTTTTGCTGGCACTCAATCTGCCTTCAAGTGTTCCGTTTTGGATGCCGGTCATAGGTAGTTTCTTTGCGATTGTTGTTGTGAAACAGTTATTCGGAGGATTGGGACAGAATTTTATGAATCCGGCGCTGGGCGCAAAATGCTTTCTGTTGATTTCCTTTGCAGCAAGGATGACTATATTTACCTATGATGCAGTGAGTTCTGCCACACCGTTGGTAAGCCTGAAACTTGGAGAAAGGGTGAAAGTACTTCCTATGTTTGTCGGTACGATTCCGGGAACGATCGGTGAGACATCCGCATTGGCTCTTATTTTGGGAGGCTGTTATCTTTTGATCAGACGAATTATCAATTATCGGATTCCGGCTTGCTATCTGGGAACCTTTTCCATTTTGATCCTCATTTATGCGATGGCGACGGGAAGAGGATTTGACATTTCTTTTCTGATGGCTCATTTGTTTGGAGGCAGCCTGATGCTTGGAGCCTTTTTTATGGCAACGGACTATGTCACTTCGCCTGTCACATCGATGGGAAAGGTGTTGTTTGGTGTGATACTGGGAATTCTCACATTTTTGTTTCGGATATTTGGAGCGTATTGTGAAGATGTCTCCTATGCGATCATTCTTGGTAACCTTTTAGTGCCTTTGATTGAACGGATAACGGTTCCCAAGGCATTTGGAAAGGGGGCAAAAGAATGAATCCTGAATGGATAAAAAATACGAATTTCCTTATGCTGCTCACTGTGATTGCAGGAATTACCTGCCCTAAGCTGTTACAGTAGGAAGGAGTGGAATCATGAGTAAAGCATTAGAGCGAATACAGAACGGGATTGTGAAAGAAAATCCGACATTTGTACAGATGTTAGGATTATGTCCGGCGATGGCAGTTACAACATCGGCTATGAATGGTTTGGGAATGGGGCTTATTACTACGGTGATCCTGGTTCTCAGCAATATGATGATTTCGGCACTTCGCAAAGTAATTCCGGATAAGATCCGGATTCCGTCATATATTTTGATTATTGCATCCTTTGTGACGGTTGCGCAGTTTTTATTGGAGGGCTTTATTCCCTCCTTATATGACAGCCTGGGTATTTATATTCCGTTAATTGTTGTAAACTGTATCATTTTAGGGCGTGCGGAACATTACGCTTCTAAGAATCCGGTCTGGCTTTCCATGTTTGACGGACTTGGAATGGGACTTGGATTTACGGTGGGTCTGACTTCAATCGGTATAATCCGGGAACTGTTCGGCAATGGAAGTATATTTAATATTCGAATCATGCCGCAGGCGTATGAACCGGTGACTATTTTAATTCTTGCTCCGGGAGCCTTTTTTGTACTTGCGTGTCTGATTGCGGCACAGAACAAGATTCGTTTGGAAAAAGTAAAGAAAACAGGAACAACGGATACCGCTATTTGCGAAACGGAAAGTGGCTGTATGGGATGTGCCAATGTGCTTTGTACGAAGACAGAAGAGAAAACTGCGACATTGGAACCCACCCCAGAGACGATTGCAACAGCCGAAAAGGATAATCTGAAAGAGGAAGAAGAAATTGCACAGAACCCAGGTGGTGCGGCAGAGACGGTTGCAACAGCCGAAAAGGATAATCTGAAAGAGAAAGAAGAAATAGCACAGAACCCAGATGAGACAGCAGAGACGGTTGCAACAGCCGAAAAGGACAATCTGAAAGAGGAAGAAAAGATTGCACAGAACCCGGGTGAGACTGCAGAGACGCAACAAGCAACCGAATCGGAAGGAATGCAGACAAAGCCGATGGAACCACAGACAGAGAAAGAGGAGAATACATTTACAGAACCGGAGAATGTAGAAGAACCCATCAAAGAGCCAATGCCGGAACAGCAGGAGGATGAGGTATGACTGTCAGGAAAAACAGACAAAGAACACCCAGAAATAAAATAAAGACGGCAAAAAAATATCAAAGTGTTTTACTAAAACATGAACGAATTTACAGAAGAAGAATGCGCCGGATCAAGCGAAGGAAGAGACGGGCATACGTACAATACAAACGATTGGAAGAAAAACAGAAACGTTTAGCCAAAAGAGAAACAGCCAAATTAAATCGTACTCTTCGAAGGAGGCGGACAAGATGAATTTATTATTGATTGCGGTGGGAGCTGCTTTGGTGAATAATGTTGTTCTCAGTCAGTGTTTGGGATTATGTCCGTTTATCGGAGTATCCCAAAAAGTAGAAACTGCTGCCGGTATGGGAGGTGCTGTTATCTTTGTCATGACCATTACATCGGCAGTGACGAGTCTGATCAACAACTTTATTCTCAAAAAATTGGATATTATGTTTTTACAGACGATTGTTTTTATTTTGGTCATTGCTGTATTGGTCGGGTTTATTGAATTGTTTTTAAAGAAAATGATGCCGAAACTATATGCGGTATTGGGCGAATACCTGCCGTCGGTCACAACCAATTGTGCAGTGCTTGGGATTGCCCTGATCAATGTTCAGAAGAATTACGGTTTTCTGGCTTCCGTTGCCAATGGCTTCGGAACGGCAGTTGGTTTTGCTGTTGCCATTGTGATCATGGCAGGGATTCGTGAGAAAATCGAATATAATAACATACCGGAATCTTTTAAAGGAACGCCTATTGTTCTGGTGACGGCCGGATTGATGGCGATGGCTTTTTTCGGATTTTCAGGGTTGATACGTTAGTAAATCAGGGAGTAGCGGTATGAGTCATGAACAGATGTATTTCCGCATAGAATAGAATAAGAGGAAAGAGATGACGTATCATGACTTTTTTAGACCTGAAACAAAAAGAAGTGATCAATTGTAGGGATTGTAAACGGATTGGCTGTGTTGCAGATATCGAGTTTGATCCGTGTAACGGACAGATTTGTGCATTGATCGTACCGGCACCGGCACGATTTTTCTCGTGTTTTGGTAAGGAAGACCGGTACTGTATTCGCTTCTGTGACGTGGTCCGAATAGGACCGGATATCATATTGGTTGATGTGTGTTTAGAGGATGTAAGAGTAAAAGAAAATGAATTTCATAAAGGATAAGGAGGAAGATACATATGAAATGTCCATTTTGCGGAGAGGATAATACGAGGGTCATTGATTCAAGACCTGCAGATGACAACAGCTCCATTCGTAGAAGAAGAGAATGTGATGACTGTGGAAAAAGGTTTACAACCTATGAGAAGGTGGAGACTATTCCATTGATCATAATTAAAAAAGGGAAAATAAGGGAGACTTATGACCGGAAAAAACTGGAATCCGGCGTGATCAAATCCTGCCATAAGAGGCCAATTCCCGTGGAAGAGATTGAAAAGTGTATCGATCGTATTGAAACAAAGATTTTTAACCTCGAGCAGAAAGAAGTTGAGAGTACGGTAATCGGTGAGATTGTAATGGATGAGTTAAAGGCATTGGATCAGGTTGCCTATGTACGTTTTGCATCGGTATATCGTGAATTTAAAGATGTGAATACATTTATGGATGAATTGAAAAAACTTCTCAATTAATGGTGTCTGTACAGCTTGTTTGATGTATGCCTCATTGCGTAAGACACACAGGTAAGTCTTGAGGGAATGATAGAAACATTTACACAAAAAGAAGAGATAAGCAACGAAAATTTTTTTGTTGCTTATTTTTTATGGTTCGTTTATAATAAGTCTGTTCATACTTGGAGGTAGAACAGGAGTATGTAATGTATAGTA
>CAJOMI010000009.1 GCA_905235545.1 uncultured Lachnospiraceae bacterium
ACATCATAAGCTGTACCATTTACTGTGATTCTATAATTCTTCATTCTGATATTCCTCCTATTTATTATCTTCTTGCTTTTTTGATTGAGCGAACAACCAGTTTATCACTACCGCCTGCTGCAACATTGGCAGCCACAACCGCTGCCGTGATCACGGCTACAAGTTCTGCGTCATCTGTCGAAGCAGTTGTACTTGCGGCAACCGGAGCAGGACTATTTGTTGTTGCTGAAATCTGTTTTGTCTCAGTTACAACATTTTCAACATCTTTGTTTGAACAAAAGATTCGTTTGAAAAATCCGCCAACTTTTTCAACAACTCTGTCTAAATACTTAAACAGTGAAATGATAAGTGCAATGAAGATCAACATTGCAAAAACCGTACCCATACCCATTAAGGTATTCTGTCCGGCTTTGGTCATCTTCTCTCCTGTTGTATATGATGGTGTGACGGTAACTTCCGCTAACCTATAAGGATCTCTCTGCTGATTGTATGCAGCGGACGGATCCTCTTCATAAACAAAACGTATTTCTGCATCCCGCTTATCATAGACACCATATATGACAACAACAACATTGCCGTTTTCCTCGCTGATCACAAAATCTATATTGTTTAGTTTATTCTGATCATCTGCTGTCAGACCTTGTGACAAGTCAATATCGAACAAATCGTTTCCATTCTTCAAGTGAAAACCCTTAAATGCGCCGCAATCATCTGTAGCTGCATCAAAATTGGACAAGGCATTTTTATAGATATCATCGCCCTCGTTTTCAATAAATGCCTTATACGCATCTTCCATGTATATGAATTGAAGGGAAGTGAAGGCAGTGTTCTTGACGATTTCATCTACTTCGTATTTGAAATTCACCTGTTCCTTTCCATCCGAACAGGCACTCAAAGAGAACAGAACGGCGATCATCGAAAACATCAAAAATATTTTTTTTATTTTCATGTGGTTTATCCCCTCTCTATATTGCGCCATGTTTTTTCAGTGGTCTGTCTTCTCTTTTTGTATAAAGCATCTCAAACGCAGCAATCAGACGTTTTCTGGTAGCCGCACCTTCAATGATATCATCTACATAACCACGTTTTGCGGAAGCCTCTGCACTGGACATATTTTTTGTGTACTCTGCCTTGGCAGAAGCCAGTTTTTCTTTATCAAAACCATCTTTTGAAAGTTCATCTGCATATATAATCTTGACAGCCTGATCCGGATCCATCGTTCCAATCTTCGCGGTTGGCCATGCATATTCAATATCTGCACCGATAGACTTAGAATTCATAGCAAGATATGCACTTCCTGTGGCGTTTCCAATCACAAGGTTAACTTTCGGTATTGTTGCATTTGCAAATGCATACGTAAGTTTTGCTGTAGCTTTGGCAATTCCTGCCTCTTCAGCAATGGTTGCTTTATATCCCTTGACATTGGTAAGAGTAAGTACCGGTATGTCAAATGCATCCAGGAAATTGACGAATTCAGCTGCAATATAAGCACCCTTTGTAGATAAAACGTCTCCTCCATCCTTCGCTTGATTTGCTACGCAGCCAATCGTTGTACCGTTCAGACGGATAAATCCGATCACCATATCCTTTGCGTATTCTTTCTTAAGCTCAACAAATACATTGTTATCTGCAATATGTGTAAGAACGGATCTCGCATCATCCGCAAGGCTTTCCAAATTCGGAATTTCGCGATTCAAATCATCTACACAATCTATTAAATTAGAATCATCTTCGTTATTAGACGGAAGAAGTGTTATTACTTGTCTGATCTTGCCTAAAACACTGATCTCATCGTCTAATACTTCATCTATCAATGCAGAATTCTGTTCCTGATAAGATACATCTGCGGTATCTAATTTTTCCGCATAATTTCCATCCAAAGCATTTGGACTGTTAATAAACAACTTAGCATTGTCTTTCACCGCAAATGTGATATCGGATAATGCCGGAATGACAGCACTACCACCACCACATAAACCAAATATACCTGTGATTTGTGGAATTACGCCTGAAGCGAAAGACTGTTTCAGATAAATATTACCGAATGCATTGAGAGAATCCGTTGCCTCCTGCAATCGAAGTCCTGCACAGTCTATGAGACCGATGACCGGAGCCCCCATTTTCAATGCCAAATCATAGATTTTTGTAATTTTTTTTGCATGCATCTCTCCAATGGAACCGCCTAATACACTGGCGTCCTGGCTGTACACATACACTAATCTGCCGTCAATGGTACCGTAACCTGTCACGACACCATCTGCCGGAGTTTCATGATCCTGTGTGTTAAAGTCGGTTGCTCTGGCTGTTACATAGGAACCAACTTCAACAAAACTTGAGTCGTCAAGTAACGATGCGATTCTATCACTTGATGACAACGTAAGTTTATTGCTCATTTTTCAACCTCCATTATGTTTATTATAAGGCTTAACTTGTAAGCCAAATTTTAGCCAATTATATTTTATCACTTTTTACTAAGATTTCAAGACTAAAAAGCAAAAAAATGGGCAAATGTAGACATTATGCCTTACAATCGCCCTTGATTCTATACTATTTATTATTTTCAGACAAAACTTCTTTATTGTGAACAAGATAATCCCAAAGAGAAATCAGTGTCAGTATCAGTGATAGGTAAATCAGTATATTCTCAAAAAGATGGATCGGAGTAGCTGCAGTTGGGAAAATTGATCCAAAATCCGCCAACAGGATACAAATCATTACCATCTGTTCTGCCGTCTTCATCTTTCCCCAGATTCCTGCTGCAATTACAATGCCGTTATTTGCTGCGACCAATCGGAATCCACTGATGATAAACTCTCTGGCAATAATAATTATAACAATCCAACATGGTATTCTTCCCAGATCCACAAATGCAATTAATGCGGAACAAACTAAGAGTTTATCAGCCAAAGGATCCATAAATTTACCAAAATTGGTAATCATATTATATTTTCTTGCAATTTTCCCGTCTAACATATCCGTTAAAGACGCAAGTCCAAATATGGCAAGGGCAACCCAGTTACCATACGGAATCGCACTCCACAGCATTGCAATTAGAAAAAAGGGAATCATAATTGCTCTTATAATAGTAAGTTTATTGGGCAAATTCATAATCTATTTCTCCAATCAAATCATATTCGTTATATTCTGTGATGACAACATCCACAAAATCTCCGGATATCAGTTCTTCTTCCGATGAAACAAAGACACATCCGTCAATTCCCGGAGCATCCATATAAGATCTGCACATATACATATTTTCTTTATAAAGAAAACCTTCTACAATTACATGCATTCTCTTTCCTAAAAGCCCTGCATTCAGATCATAAGATACTTCCTGTTGCAATGACATTATTTCGTCTTTCCACTTTTCTTTGGTTTCTTCCGGTATTTGGTGATCATAGCTTGCAGCCGGAGTGTCTTCCTCAGGTGAATAGGTAAATACTCCGAGCCGGTTGAATTCAATTTCATCTACAAATTCAAGCATAGCTTCGTGTTCCTCTTCAGTCTCTCCGGGGAAACCGGTAATCAAAGAAGTGCGCAATACAATATCCGGTATCATTTCTCGAATGTGCGAGATGGTTTTTTTGATTTCCGCTTTGGTCGTCTTTCTACCCATTCGCTTCAAAATATTATCCTCCGAATGCTGTATCGGCATATCAACATAATGGCAAACTTTAGGATTGTCACGAATTTCTTCTATCAATTCTTCCGTTATTTCTTCGGGATAACAATAAAGAAGACGAATCCATTCCAAATCTTCAATCTCAGATAAACGACGAAGCAATTCCGGTAATTTTTTCTTCCCATACAGATCCGTTCCGTAAAGTGTTGTCTCCTGAGCAACCAGACATAATTCAGTAATACCGTTGTTTACCAGATATTTTGCCTGACTGATCAAATCTTCCATTGGTACGCTGCGATAGTTTCCTCGTACCTTAGGAATAATACAGTATGTACAGTGTTTGTCACACCCTTCCGCAATTTTTAAATATCCCATATAGGTTCCGGAAGTGATCACTCTTTTCTCGTGGTTCGGTGCCATGTGATTAACATCATCAAACTGTTCAAATTGTTTGCCGGCAAGAACCTTTTCCACTGCTTCCACAATTGATTCTGTACTCATTGTACCTAAAATTGCATCCACTTCCGGCAACTCTGTCCAGATTTCATCCTTGTATCTCTGTGCAAGACAGCCGGTTACAATCAAAGCCTTTAATTTTCCTGTCTGTTTTAATTTCCCCATTTCAATAATGGTTTCGATGCTCTCCTCTTTTGCATCGTGTATAAAACAACAGGTATTGACCACAACAACGTCTGCTTCTTTCTCTTCGTTTGTAATTGCATATCCCTTTTCTGATAAAAGCCCCAACATAACTTCGCTGTCTACAAGATTTTTATCACAACCAAGCGATACAAATAATATCTGAATCATCTTTTATCCTCTGTTCTCGTTTTACTAACGGTCTGAAGACATTTGTCTCTTACTGTTTGTGTATAATGCTTAAATAGATTGCGTGTAAATTAAACTTCTTACATCAATGCCGCTTCTACACAGTTGTTCATCAGCATTGCAATTGTCATAGGACCGACTCCGCCCGGTACCGGCGTAATTGCAGACGCGATCGGCTCTACGCTTTCAAAGTCAACATCTCCGCAGAGTTTATTATTTTCATTGCGGTGTATTCCAACATCAATTACAACGGCGCCTTCCTTGACGTAAGATGCATCAATCATCTTTGGTTTGCCAATAGCAACCACCAAAATATCTGCGCGCTTACAAACTTCTTTTAAGTTCTTTGTTTTTGAATGGGTGACGGTAACGGTACCATTTTCTCTTAATAAAAGCAAAGCCATTGGTTTACCGACAATGTTGCTTCTTCCGATCACTACACATTCTTTTCCTTCAATCTCTATATTACTCCGCTTTAACAACTGAATGATACCTGCCGGTGTGCAGGATACAAATCCCTTCTGACCGATGCTGAGTGCTCCGACACTTTGCGGGTGAAATCCGTCCACATCCTTATTCGGGCTGATCGCTTTAATGACTTTATCCTCATTGATATGTTTGGGAACCGGAAGCTGAACCAGAATTCCATGAATTCTGTCATCTTGATTGAGTTTTTCTATAAGTTCTATTAGCTCTTCTTCGGTCGTCTCCTCCGGAAGTTCGTAACTTTCCGAACGAATTCCGATATATGCGCATGCCTTCTTCTTGTTGCCGACATATACAGTAGACGCAGGATCATTACCTACCTGAATCACTGCCATACCGATCTCCTTACCCTGTTCTTTAAGGGCTGATACTTTCTCTTTCAATTCGTCTTTGATTTCCTGACTGATTCTCTTACCGTCAATTAATGTCGCCATTTTTTATCCTCCATTTTATATAAATCATTCTAAATCTATACTATGATGTTGGGGCAAAAGGTATTTTGCCCCCCAACTGATGCATTACTAAAATAGTCCAACAATCTTGCCGTCTACTACATCAATTTTTTCTGCTGCAGGAATTTTCGGAAGTCCCGGCATTGTCATAATAGAACCCGTGATAACTACGACGAATCCTGCACCGGCGCTGACATAGGCTTCTCTGACATTGATATTAAATCCGCTTGGTCTTCCGAGAAGAGCAGGATCATCCGACAAAGAGTACTGCGTTTTAGCTATACATACCGGTAGATTTCCAAATCCGAGATCAGTGATTGCTTTAAGCTGTTTTTCAGCTGTCGGCGTATAGGTAACACCATCTGCACCGTATATCTTTGTTGCCAAAGAATGAATTTTGTCTTTTAATGCCATATCGTCTTCATATAACATTTTAAAGTCTGCCTTCTTATTCTCTAATACATCACAGACCTTTTTCGCCAAAGCAAGGCCGCCTTCGCCACCTTTTTCCCATACCTGGGAAAGAGCAAAATCGCATCCCTTAGCCTCCACATATTCTTTGACAAATTCAAGTTCTGCGTCCGTATCAGAAATAAATTGATTCAGCGTTACAACGATAGGTACACCATACTGTTGAAGATTCTCTATATGTTTTTCCAGATTCACAATACCTCTTTTTAACGCATCCAGATTCTCATCAGACAAATCCGCCTTATCTACGCCGCCGTTATATTTGAGTGCTCTTACGGTTGCAACCAGAACGATTGCGTCCGGTGAGATTCCCGCCTTTCGGCATTTGATATCGAGGAATTTTTCTGCACCGAGATCTGCACCGAATCCAGCCTCAGTCACTACTATATCAGAAAGTTTCAATGCAAGTTTGGTTGCGCGAACAGAGTTACAACCGTGAGCGATATTAGCAAACGGTCCGCCGTGTACAAATGCCGGAGTATGCTCTAAGGTCTGAATCATATTTGGCTTAATTGCATCCTTTAGAAGCGCTGCCATAGCTCCGACTGCTTTAAGATCTGCCGCCGTAACGGGTTTACCGTCGAATGTATATGCAACAATGATTTTGGAAAGCTTATCTTTCAAATCATCCATATCATTGGCAAGACAAAGAACAGCCATTATTTCAGATGCAACAGATATGACAAAATGATCTTCTCTGACCACTCCATCCATTTTGTTTCCCATGCCCACAACGATATTGCGGAGCACTCTGTCATTCATGTCCAGACATCGCTTCCAAACCACTTGTCTTGTATCGATATTCAGCTCATTTCCCTGTTGAATATGATTGTCAAGCATAGCAGCAAGCAGGTTATTGGCTGATGTGATCGCATGAAAATCACCGGTGAAATGAAGATTGAGATCCTCCATCGGAACAACCTGTGAATATCCGCCTCCTGCTGCTCCACCTTTAATTCCAAAGCACGGACCTAATGACGGTTCACGAATCGCTATGGAAGCCTGCTTCCCCATTTTATTGAGCGCTTGTCCGAGACCAACTGTGACGGTGGTTTTGCCTTCTCCTGCCGGTGTCGGATTGATTGCAGTAACCAAAACAAGCTTTCCATCCTCGTTGTGTTCAATTCGATGGATGAGTTCATCTGAAAGTTTTGCTTTATATTTGCCATAAAGCTCGAGTTCATCTTCCGCAATATCCAATTTGGTGGCAACTTCTTTAATTGGAATCATTTTTGCTTCCTGTGCGATTTCAATATCTGTCTTCATAGAATACTCCTTCACTTGTCAATTATTTCCAATTGTACAAACTAAACATAAATTCATTCGTCAATATCAATTATCAAAAAATAGGAAATGCAACAGCATAAGGGATACAATCTTCATCAGATGTATTCATCTATATATTCTTCAAATTCTTCCTCCGACATCAGAACCTGTCTTGGCTTTGTTCCCTCTTCCGGACCAACAACACCCGCATCGTAAAGCTGATCCATAATTCTTGCCGCACGGTTAAATCCAATCTTATACATTCTTTGAAGCATGCCGATTGATGCTTTATTTTTTTCTATAATAAATCTGGCTGCCTGAACAAAATATTCATCCCTGTCATCCGATGCAGGATTATCAATTACGGTAGATGTACCTGATGAAGAAGCAGCGATTTGATTTGTCACCTCTTCACTATAAACCGTTTCGCCATTCTGTGTTTTTAAAAATTCAACTACTTTCATAACTTCTTCGTCCGATATGTAAGCTCCCTGCACACGTAATGGCTTTGGATACATGGTTGGATAAAACAGCATATCTCCATTTCCCAAAAGTTTCTCGGCGCCTACGCTGTCAATGATCGTTCTGGAATCAACGCCGGAAGATACGGAAAGGGCAATTCGAGATGGAACATTTGCCTTAATCAATCCGGTCACTACATCAACCGAAGGTCTCTGTGTTGCAATGACCAAATGAATACCTGCTGCTCTGGCAAGCTGTGCCAGCCGTACAATAGCTTCCTCCACTTCGGCTTTTGCCACCATCATAAGATCCGCCAGCTCATCTACAATAATAACGATCTGTGGCATCTTTTCCAGCTTTTCTTCGTCAGTTTTTCCGGATTTTATGGCTTCCTCTACCTTTGCATTATATCCCTGAATGTTTCTTACATTACATTCCGAAAACATCTCATAACGCTTTGTCATCTCGACAACAGCCCAGTTAAGCGCACCGGCAGCTTTTTTCGGGTCCGTAACTACCGGTGTCAAAAGATGCGGAATTCCATTATATACTTTTAGTTCCACCTGCTTAGGATCGATCAGAATCAATTTTACCTCATCCGGTCTTGCCTTGTACAAAATGCTCATGATCAAGGTATTCGTACATACAGATTTACCGGAGCCGGTTGCGCCCGCTATCAGTAAGTGCGGCATCTTGGCGATATCCTCCACCACTACACTTCCCTCAATATCTTTACCGACCGCAACAGCAATCTTGGACGGATGATTTTTGAATTTCTCTGTATCAATCAGTTCCCGAAATCCAACCGGACTGCGTTTACCGTTTGGAATCTCTATACCAACTGCTGATTTTCCGGGAATTGGTGCTTCGATTCGAATACTCTGTGCTGCAAGATTCATCATTATATCATCTGCCAATCCTGTGATCTTGCTTACCTTGGTCCCTTGTTCCGGTACCATTTCATAACGGGTAACAGATGGTCCGCAGCTAAAGTTTGTCATCGAGACATTTACGCCAAAACTTTTTAATACTTCCTGTAATTTGATGGCATTTAGTCGTACCGATTCTACTTTTTCCGCCGCCTGGGATTTTGATTTTTTCAAAAGTTCAAGCGGAGGAAAACGATAATTGGCATCACTGTCTCCGATTTCTTTTGCAGATAATGTTTTTTCTACGGCAGCTGTCTTGTTCTCTAATTCCATTTGTTTTGTGTTGTCAGATTTTACGGCAGATTCCGTTTGCGCTAACGGCTGAATAATCTGAGTATTGAATTGATTTTCTGATTGTGCAATCGAAGCTGCTTTGGAATCGAATGAATCTTGCGTTTGCACAATCGGAGAAGGAGTTCTTTTTTCATCCTTTTTATCTGCATAATCGCTGTGTTTTAAATTATTTTTCGAATCTGACGTTACGGTGATATTTTCCATATGTTCGCCCGGCAAATTCAATACATAATCCATTTTGATTTCATGAATCTCTTCTTTTTGTGGTACTTTTTCAGCCGCAACAGAAGGTAAGATTCCCTGATCCGTGTCAGGAGGCAATACAGAGATCGCATCCAACATAGAAGACTTCTTTTTTCCGTTTTTTGGCTGCTCCGGATAATCTTCCAAAAGGATAGCGGTTTGCTTTTTTTCAGCTCGCTTATTTTTTGCTTTCGAGGAACGTTGTTCTTTTTTTGCTGTATGGAAACTGTGTTTCGAAATACCATGTTTCCGATCGGGCGTGGCCGGGTGAAATCCTCCGGTCTCATCCTCATCCTCTTCCTCTTCCATCTCTTCGTCATCTTCTTCTGTATCTTTGCTCGTCACAATATCTTTCAAAAAATCAATCACGGATATCTCTGCAAGCAAAACTACACAGATAATTCCTGTAAACACTATGATGATATAAGTTCCAACCGATCCCAATAATGTATTTAATAAATACGCGATCGATCCGGCGAGAATTCCACCACCGTGATGATTGTAATATCCTTCCATAAACATGGTTTTAAAATGATAGCTATCGATACCTTCACCCATCTGTATCATTACACCAAAGCAAAGCAGAACAAGCAATGCAAAAATCACTTTATGTATCGCTCTTTTTTTATATTCGTTGATAAATAGAAAAAAAGCAGCAAACAATATTGTTACAGGTATTATATATTCCAAAATACCAAATACGCCAAAGAAAACATTACTGATATAACGCACAAAACCGCATAAGCCGAAATTGCCCAGTTCAATTAAAATCATCAATCCGCTGATAATCCATACAATAATCTCCGAAGCGTGGGAAACTGACTCCTGATCCTGCTCTTTGGCGGAACGCTCTTTTTTCGTCTGAGGTTTATTTGCAGATTTTCCTTTATTATTTTTTCTCGTTTGTGTTTGATTCTGTTTTTTAGCAGCCAAGCTGATATCCTCCCTGCTATACTAAAATAATGATGAATACCGATTTATATATTACTATTTTTTTTTTGATTTATCAAGCCATATAGACAACAAAAAGCATCATGAATACCTCCGACTTCATCAATCAGGCCGGCTTTTACCGCTTCCTCACCAACCAGAACGCTTCCGACATCTTTTGCTAATTCTGTCGTTTTAAACATTATTTTTTTCATTTCCTTTTCATTGATATTGGAATGCTTACAGGTAAAAGAAATGATTCGATCCTGCATCTTATCAATATAATCGTAATTGTGTTTTACACCAAGCACTGTGCCATTCATTCGAATCGGATGCACAACCATGGTCGCAGTTGGAACGATAAAAGAGCGATCGCCGGATACACTAAGCGGTACGCCGATTGAATGTCCTCCTCCTAGCAAAAGCGTCACGGTTGGAACAGACAAAGAAGCTATCATCTCTGCAATCGCAAGTCCTGCTTCCACATCACCTCCGATTGTATTAAGCAGAACCATAAGGCCATCAATTCCGCTGTTATCTTCAATCATAGCAAGTTCAGGAAGTACATGCTCATATTTTGTTGTTTTTGATGTCGGTCCGAGCAGTTGGTGACCTTCTATTTCACCGATTATATTAAGTAAATGGATATGATATCCATATACATTGTTACTGATGACAAATTGACCTTTTTCACTCTGAGATTCAGCTTCCGAATCCACTGTCTTTTCATTTTCCATTTCATAACCTCTGATACATCTTATTTCTATCCCTTAAATATTGTATTTTCCGGTGTAAGATATCCATCTTCACTATTTACATTTTTTACTTTCCTATCAGGTGATTGCGAAAATCCTTATTAAACTTGAATCTATTGTGCATATTATATAGATTCCATAAGCAGACCTTGGCGCAGGCGTTGGTACTTAATGAGTGTGTAACACGAATTTAGGGAGTGAAAACGTGTCTGCATTGGAACAATATAATATGCACAATTGAAAAGCTGTAAATTGGATTTTCGCAATCACCTGTTATTTTCCTATACGAAAAAGGAGAAGAATTGCTTCTTCTCCTTTAGTATAACAACAATATAGTTTCTTATTCAGCTTCGACGTCCTTAAGGCTCAAACTGATCTTGCCCATACGATCGATTTCAAGTACCTTCACACGAATCACATCTCCGATATTCACAACATCTTCTACTTTCTCTACTCTCTGTTTTGAAAGTTTGGAAATATGAAGTAATCCGTCTTTATTTGGAGCTAATTCAACGAATGCGCCAAAATTGGTGATTCGAACAACTTTTCCTTCATAAATCTGTCCCACTTCAATCGGATCGACGATAGAATGAATGATCTTAAGTGCCTGATCAATGCCTTCCTGCTCAACGCCACAGATTGCAACGGTTCCATCATCATCAATATCAATCTTGACATTGGTCTCTTCAATGATCGTATTGATGGTCTTTCCTCTTTGACCGATAATCTCTCCGATTTTCTCCGGATCCACTTTCATTTGAACGATTTTCGGTGCGAATTTACTCAACTGCTTTCTCGGCTCCGGAATCGCTTTCGACATAACTTCGTCCATGATATACATTCTGGCTTCTCTGGTTCTGCGGATTGCCTCTTCCACGATTGGTCTGGTAAGACCGTGAATCTTGATATCCATCTGGATCGCAGTAATTCCTTCTTTGGTACCGGTTACCTTGAAGTCCATATCGCCAAAGAAATCTTCCAATCCCTGAATATCTGTCAGTACAATATAATCATCGTCTGTCTCACCGGTCACAAGTCCACAGGAAATTCCTGCAACCATCTTCTTGATCGGAACACCGGCTGCCATCAGCGACATACAGGATGCACAGGTGGATGCCATAGAAGTCGAACCATTGGATTCAAATGTCTCGGAAACCGTACGGATAGCGTATGGGAACTCCTCTTCGCTTGGAATTACCGGAAGCAATGCACGTTCAGCCAATGCACCATGTCCGATCTCTCTACGTCCCGGACCTCTTGATGGCTTCGTCTCTCCTACTGAATAAGAAGGGAAATTGTACTGGTGCATATATCTCTTAGATGTCTCTAACAGATTCAGGCCATCTACTTTCTGTGCTTCGGAAAGTGGTGCCAATGTTGTCACATTACAAATCTGTGTCTGACCTCTGGTAAACATTGCCGAGCCGTGTACTCTCGGAATGATATCCACTTCCGCTGCCAACGGACGAATCTGGGTAATCGTACGTCCATCCGGTCTCTTGTGATCCACTAAAATCATCTTTCGTACTGTCTTTTTCTGATACTGATATACTGCTTCTCCGAGGACTTCCAACCATTCCTCTTTGTCGGCAAATGCCTCTTCGAGCCGCTCTGTAATATTGCGGATATTCTCTTCTCTAACCTGTTTTTCATCTGTAAATACTGCTGCTTCCATCTCTTCCGGAGGTACAATCTCCTTGATCGCCGCAAACAACTCTTCCGGAACCGCACAACTTGTATATTCGTGTTTTGGCTTACCGCACTCAGCAACAATCTTATTGATAAATGCGATCACTTCCTGATTTAATTCGTGCGCTGCATAGATTGCCTCAATCATCTTATCTTCCGGAACTTCGTTTGCTCCTGCCTCGATCATGATTACTTTCTCAGCAGTGGAAGCAACTGTAAGTTTCAAATCGGAAACTGCATTCTGTGCTTCGTTCGGATTAAATACAAATTCTCCGTCGATCAAGCCAACCTGAGTCGTTGCACATGGGCCATCAAACGGAATGTCAGAAATTGCGGTTGCAATCGCAGATCCAAGCATAGCAGTAAGTTCCGGAGAACATTCCGGATCCACAGACATAACCAAATTGTTCAATGTAACATCATTGCGATAGTCCTTTGGAAATAACGGTCTCATCGGACGATCGATCACACGGGAAGTCAAAATTGCATTTTCGCTTGCCTTTCCCTCTCTCTTATTAAATCCGCCCGGGATCTTTCCTACGGAATATAACTTCTCCTCATATTCAACACTAAGTGGGAAGAAATCGATTCCCTCTCTCGGTTTGTCAGAAGCCGTTGCAGTAGATAATACTACTGTGTCACCATAGTGCATAAATGCAGCACCATTCGCCTGTGCAGCAACACGACCGATATCAACCCGAAGTGTTCTGCCGGCAAGTTCCATCTCATACGTTTTGTACATATCATTTCTCCTTCATCTAATATACTTTGGGTAAGACACCGAAACAACTGACCTATCCACAGAGATCACGTTCAACTGCACATACGTCAGAAGTCTCGGTTATGCCTTATCTCAATGTCAAATAGTATAACATAATTACATTATTTTGAAAAGCAAAACTTTATCCGCAATTTTCAAAAAAAGAGAGACTTTCCCGTCTCTCTTTTTGATGACCGTATAAATCATCTGTTATTATTTTCTTAATCCTAAGCTCTCGATTAAAGCTCTGTAACGCTCGATATCCACTTTCTTAAGATATGCCAACAGATTTCTTCTCTGTCCAACTAACTTAAGAAGACCTCTTCTGGAATGATGATCCTTTGGATGTTTTGCAAAATGATCCTGAAGATCCGTAATTCTTGCTGTAAGCAATGCAATCTGAACTTCCGGAGATCCGGTGTCATTTGCGCCACGACCGTACTTCTCAATAATCTCTTTTTTCTGCTCTGCTGTTACCATATTGGTATCCTCCTTTGAAAATAATGATAAACGCCAATTACCCGGACAGAGGTCGGAGTGTCCTCAATCGGAGTAACGGTTAATTTACTTTGCTATACTATCATAAAACTTTTTGTTTGTAAAGAACGTTGTCAATTTTTTTAGACAGCTTTTTCACGAT
This sequence comes from uncultured Lachnospiraceae bacterium, assembly GCA_905235545.1. Lineage (GTDB taxonomy): Bacteria > Bacillota > Clostridia > Lachnospirales > Lachnospiraceae > CAG-590. Next base: position 13,828 of record CAJOMI010000009.1, read on the forward strand.
TTAATTCTTCGTTCGTTTCTTCAATATTGCCCCTCAGGCAAAGGTAAACCATATCGCGCAACTTATTATGAACAATAATGGCACTTGGGGTGCTTCCCAGAACTGCCTCAGCAAATACAAAGGCCATGTTGTTGTCCGGATCTACATAAATAAGAAATCCTCCGGCTCCATCCCAACCAAAGTGTCCTTTCGCTGCGGTAGATCCCGTGTTGTTGATAAAAGTACGAACGCCTAATCCATAGTCGTAACCGGGCATATAAGGAAAAGAGTGCATCATATCCATATGTTGCACCGGATTCAATTGTGGCGTACGGAACATGTCAACCGATTCCGGTTTTAAGAGCTGATAGCCGTTTAATGCAGTTCCCTTGTTGGCTAACGCTGCACCAAATAGCATATAATCATGAGCGGAGCTCGTCAATCCACCGCCGCCGGATTCATAATTGGGGGTAAGGCGAAACATGTCACCTTTTCCAACGGGATGTGGCTCCCATGTTTTTTCGTCACATTGCCTCATCTCCGAAATTCGTGACACCTGATCATCCGGGACAAGGAAAGTAGTGTCTTTCATGCCGATCGGATCAAAGATCACTTCCTTCATGTATTCTCCCAATTTCTTACCGGAAGCTACTTCGATCACAGCGCCCAGGACATCATGGCACAGAGAGTATTGGAAATGTGTTCCCGGTTCAAAATCAAGGGGTGCCTCCGCATAAGCATTGCAGATATCCACCGTACCTGCCGCATCCCCTTTTTCTGCCCGGATTCTTGGTGAACCGCCACGATCCATATCATAATTCAGACCACCTGTCATGGTAAAAAGATGCCGGACTGTCATAACATTCTTTGCAGGCGCTACACTGCCATCATCCTGTTTAACAGTCAGATTCCCATAATCCGGCAGATATTTGGATACCGGATCATCCAGGCTGAGTTTTCCATCCTCGATCAGCCTAAGACCTGCTGTGCATGTAGCAACCTTTGTTGCGGAAAACAACCGATACAAATCATTGGTCGATGCCGGAACCTTTCCTTCCGCATCTGAGAAACCGGCCAGATGCCGGTACACTTCTTCGCCATCCTTATATACGATCATGTCGCATGAAGGAATGCCGTAATACTTTGACAGGCTATCCACAAATGCTGTCAACGGTTCAAAATAATACATGTTTTTGTCCTCCTTTATAATTTGTAAGCATATATTTTATCTTCTGCTCTTTTATACTTTGCACTTGTCTGTTCTTGCCCATTCCATAACAATTTCTATTACAAAAGTATATCATATTTCAGGATACATTGAAAGAAATAACGGCATTAAATTTGTATTGACAGGGATGGAATGATTTGAAAAAAACATAGGAACGTGATATGATAAGAAAATCATTAGAATCAAAAAGATATTTACACAAGGAGGACGTTATGGCAGGATCAACTTTTGGTACGATCTTTAAAATCTCAACATGGGGTGAGTCACACGGAACCGCAGTCGGGGTTGTGATCGATGGGTGTCCGGCAGGACTTTCCCTTGACGAGTCCGATATTCAACCGTTTCTGAACCGAAGGAAACCCGGACAATCCATCTATTCCACGCCTCGAAGCGAGGATGACACGGTTCAGATACTCTCCGGTGTTTTTGAGGGCAGAACAACCGGAACGTCAATTTCCATGATTGTATATAACAAATCACAAAAATCCGGGGACTATAGCGAAATTGCATCTTATTATCGCCCGGGGCATGCCGATTATACATTTGATGAAAAATACGGATTTCGTGATTATCGCGGTGGTGGGCGGTCATCTGCCCGCGAGACAATTGCCCGGGTTGCTGCCGGTGCTGTTGCAGTCAAAATTTTGAATCAGTTAGGAATTACTTTTCTTACATATACAAGGTCGATTGGAGATATCTTGATCGATGAAGCCAATTTTGACACAAAAGAAATCTGGAATAATAAATTATATATGCCTGATGCGGAGGCTGCTGCAAAAGCCGGTGAATATATTGTAAGAATGACCAAAGAGCACGATTCCGTCGGAGGCTGTGTCGAAGCCGTTATAAAAGGTGTCCCTGCCGGTCTCGGAGATACGGTTTTTGAGAAGCTGGATGCTAATCTCGCAAAAGCAATCATGTCCATCGGTGCTGTAAAATGTGTGGAAATCGGAGACGGAAAGGACGTTTCAAAAAGATCCGGTTCCGAAAACAATGATAATTTTATATTGGATGAGGAAGGAAATATTCAGAAAAAGACCAATCACGCCGGCGGTATTTTAGGAGGCATGAGTGATGGATCAGACATTATTCTTCGCGCCACCTTTAAAGCAACTCCGTCTATTCTGAAAACGCAGCATACGGTTAATAAGGCAAATGAAGAAATCGAAATTTCCATCAAAGGACGTCATGACCCTATTGTAGTTCCCAGAGCTGTTGTTGTCGTGGAATCTATGGCAGCACTTACCATATTGGACGCTCTCCTGCTCAATATGACTGCAACAATGGATGGCATTTCAAAATTTTACAAAGAGTGATTTTTGCGAATTTGAAATAATCGATGAGAAGCGATTGGTAATACATGTCAGAAAAAAATATCTCAGTCGAATATTATTCGGCTGAGATAAAAATAATGTCATAATAATTCAAACCGTCTTTTTCATAAATTCCAAGACCGACCTGCGTCAATGTTGTATCCTGTAATACAATTCCAAGATTTGGATCCAGTTTCATATCGGATATCAGCTTATCATTGTCATATCCTTCTATTCCGCCATATGCAAATTCATATCCGTTTTTGCATTTGACACCTCTGTTTTTCAATATGGTATCTACATCATATTCACTGTCAACATAACCGTTCACAAGTTCCGAGGCAAGTAATATAGCACACGCTTGCACTTTTGTATTCATGCATATATCAGGGCGTATGGTATTGATATATTGCAAGACCGGATATAATTGGGTGGCATTTTCATCAATACTACCATCTTTATTAAAAACATAGAAAGTGCCTTCAATCTCCATCACCGTATCATTTACTCTGGTTCCATCTGTATTCAAATAATATCGATATCCATCCAATTCAAGAAATCCCGTTTGAAGGATTCCCTCGCTATTCGCATAATACCAATGATCATCAGTGTGAAACCAGCCGACGACCAAATCCGCATTTCCATTAAAGAAATACCGGTTGCCCTCAAATTCCATAAAACCGGTCTGTAGTTTTCCGTTTTCATCCGCAACATAAAAAGATTTTTTGGTATTAATAATTCCGGTTTGAATCACACCGTTTTTATCTGCATAATAATAGGCGGCCTCTTCTTCCACATAGAATTTTCCTGTTTGGAGAAAACCGTCGGAATTAAAATAATACATATTGCCGTCAATCACTGAAAAACCAACCGCATACTGTCCATCATCCATTTCATATTTCATGCCGTCTTCAGTGTCTTCCCAGGAAGCGTATGCATGAAGACCGGGTGATAACATTCCATATGTAATCATAATAGCGAAAAGAATGACTGTTTTCCGCTTAACCTGATTTTTTTTATTTCTATTCATTTATTTTCATCCTTTATTAAACCACATTAGCTCTTGGATGTGTTTTTTCATAAATATCCTTGAGTTTTGTATTGCTCTTTGCTTTCATGTATACCTGTGTCGTAGATATATCAGAATGTCCCAACATTTCCTGTAATGATTTGAGATCCGCCCCGTTATTTACAAGATGCATCGCAAAAGAGTGGCGAATCGTATGAGGCGTAATATCTTTGTGGATCCCTGCCTTCGCAGAATAATATTTTATAATCTTCCAAAATCCCTGTCTGGTCATCGGGGAACCTTGACAATTTACAAAAAGAGCCACTTCATCCTCTTTACACATAACATTGCGGGCATTGCGAAAATAGCGTTCCAGAGCTTCTTTCGCTTCATTTGTAAATGGAATGATTCTTTGTTTATGATTGGAATGGCATCGCAAAAAACGCATCGATAAATTCACATCCGTAACCTGCAATTCGATCAGTTCGGTGACACGCATTCCTGTCGCATATAAAAGTTCTAACATTGCTTTATCCCGAATTTCTTTTGGAGAGTCTCCGTTTGGTTGTTCCAATAACAGATTAATCTCATCCGGTGTCAAAATTACGGGGGCTTTTTTTTCAATCTTTGGGGATTTCAGCGTTTCACTAGGATCTTCTTCTATCTCTTTCTGTTTTAATAAAAAAAGAAAGAAAGCCTTAAGTGACGCAATATTTCGTGATACAGTTGCAGAAGACAATCCTTGCTTTTCCAATTGTAAGATATAGGAATTCAAAGTTGTTCCCGTGACCTGACTCCAATCCGTATATCCCGATTCCATCAGGAATTGATTCAGTTTTACCAAATCTCTTCTGTACGATGCAACTGTATTATCACTTGCACGCTTGATATTTTTTAAATAATCAATGAACTCATTTATCTTTTGCAACATGTATAAACCCCTCATTCCATATAATTACTACTCAATTATACTGTTTCATTTACATAAAATCAAATACTTTTTTGACGAAAAATCCTTATAAATATTGGTTTTTCGGGCATTTCTACCAAATGGAGTATTTACATAATATTATCACACTAGATATTGGTAAAAATAATTTAAAATATTTTTTTGAAATTTGATCTCCCATATAAGGCCTACTCCCAGTAAAAAGACAATCCAGACAATCAACATAATTTTCTGCAGGGAATTTATGGTTATGTAACTTGCTTTTATATTTTTTTCTGAGGGATAGATCCATTTTCCAATAACATAAAGAACCAGAAAATAAATAAAATAATGCGGGAAAAAGCAAAAAAAACCATAACTAAATCCTTTCAGGCCATATAAAATCAAAAAATGCTCCATTATAATTCCATAATAAAAACCAAAAACGAAAAGATAAATACAGGATGCTAATGAAAAGGAAAACAATAATACGAAAAGCATAAATAATAAAATCTGCATTGCTCTTTGCTGAATAACATATAGAAATAATTTCAAGCCCGGAAGTTCCATGATTCCGGTAACGGTATACTCTTCCAGATAGGATTCCATTTCAAAATGAAAAAAATGATTTTTACAGTTTAGATAAAAGAGAGAACCAAATAGAGTGCCAAAAAGCAAAGGGATAATGATTATTTTATCTTTTTTTCTCATTTTATCATATTTCTTCATAATAATCTCCTAATGCTCTGCTTAACATTCATTTTAAGAGCACCCCGTCACAAGTATTTCTATCTTGAATATATGAAAAAGCTTATAAAAAAAGAACCCGAATCTTTATGATTCGAGTTCTCTTATTACAGTAATTACATTGTTTATTTGGCATAATCCGTTACACGTGATTCACGAATTAAATTAACCTTAATCTGTCCCGGATATTGTAATTCGTCTTCAATCCGTTTCGATATATCTCTAGCCAAAAGCATCATGTCGTCATCGCTAATTTGCTCTGGAACTACCATAATACGAATCTCTCTACCTGCCTGAATAGCAAAAGTTTTTTCTACACCCTTAAAATCATTCGCAATATCTTCCAATTGCTTTAATCTGGTGGTGTATGTTTCCAATGTCTCACGTCTTGCACCCGGACGAGCTGCAGAAATCGCATCTGCTGCTTGTACAATACATGCAATCAATGACTCCGGCTCTACATCTCCATGATGTGCTTCCACTGCGTTAATAATAAGCGGTGATTCTTTGTATTTTCTACATAAATCCACACCAATTTGAATATGGGAACCTTCCATCTCGTGATCCAATGCTTTACCAATATCATGTAAAAGACCTGCGCGTTTTGCCGTACGAACATCCACGCCAACTTCAGCAGCCAACAAACCACATAATTGAGCTACTTCTATTGAGTGTTTCAATGCATTCTGTCCATAACTTGTTCTGAACTTCATCTTACCAAGCAATCTTACAAGTTCCGGATGGATTCCCTGAACGCCAACTTCAAGCGTTGCATTCTCTCCTTCTTCCCGCATCGTCTGCTCTACTTCTTTTTGCGCTTTTTCAACCATTTCTTCAATTCTTGCCGGATGGATTCTTCCATCAACGATTAATTTCTCTAAAGCGATTCTTGCCACTTCTCTCCTTACCGGATCAAAGCTGGACAAAATAACGGCTTCCGGTGTATCATCAATAATTAAATCGACACCCGTCATAGTCTCTAATGTACGGATATTTCGACCTTCACGACCGATAATTCTACCTTTCATTTCATCGTTTGGTAATTGAACCAAAGAAATTGTAGTTTCAGCAACGTGATCAACAGCACATTTCTGAATGGCTGTTACAACATATTCCTTAGCCTTTTTACCTGCTTCTTCTTTTGCTCTGGTCTCTAATTCCTTGACCAAAACTGCGGTTTCATGTCTTACTTCATCTTCTACAGTCTTTAATAAATATTCTTTTGCTTGTTCAGAGGTTAATCCGGAGATTCTCTCCAGTTCCTGCATTCTTTTTGCTTCCAGCTCTTCAATATTTGCCTTCCGCTTCTCCAAGGATTGTTCCCTAGATAAAAGGTTCGATTCTTTTTTCTCAATCGCTTCTGATTTACGATCCAGATTCTCTTCCCGTGTCAATACACGTTTTTCCATCTTCTGCATCTCATTACGGCGATCTTTGATCTCTTTATCAAGATCATTCTTTGTCTTAATAGACTCTTCCTTTGCCTCTAGGAGAATTTCCTTTTTCTTAGCTTCAGCACTTTGTACAGCCTCATCTATAATTTTCCTCGCTCTGTCTTCTGCCATGGTATTCTTTTTCTCAACTATATTCTTACGATACGCGATAGCAAGAAACCATGTGGCTAAAACAGCTACAAGTAAAATAATAGCAAAAGCTACCCAATAGCCTAGTCCCACAGGAGCACCTCCTTATTAAATTTTCAAGCACTTAACATAAGTGCAACAGTTAAATTGTATCGTTTTTTGTACATTATGTCAAGTAAAAGTAAAAAAAATACAATCAAAAGTGAAAAAAACACAATCAGAATACAATAAAATATCTATTGACTGCACAAGACTAACGCATAAATCATTCGGATACATATTGCCTTAATGTTTCTTCAATCAAAGAGCCCGGATACCCTTTTGCATAAAAATATCGATATATTTTTTGCCTGACGATGTGATCTTCTAAGTCTTTTCCTCTTATATATCTTTGAAACAATGGTTCAAAAGCTTCTTTTTCGGAATAATCAAAATTTAAAAAAAACGTATCGATCAAATTCTTTTCAATCCCCTTACCCAGAAGTTCGTATTTTATCTGCCGTTTGCTTTTTCTGGAAGAATATGCCTCTGTATACATCCGTATATATTCCATGTCGTCCAAATAATGATAGGTTATCAGAAAATCAATCACGGCATCGACGACAACCGGAGGATAATCATTTGATCGTAATTTTTTTCTCATCATGGCTGTAGAATACGGTCTGCTTTCCAACAAGTACAAAGAACGTTCCTTTGCGTGTGGAAATACAAGATTTTGTTGAATGCTGCATATGGTCTCATCATCCAAATCGATATTCTCAGCAATATGGTATTGCTTTAATTCTTTACTGTAAAGAGCAAAGAGAAAACAATCTTCGCTATATACGCGGTATCGTTTTCCCTTTCCCTGTTCAACTTTTGTTATATACATATTATTCATCCTCAGACGGAGTAGGTTGTACATCGTCTGATGTGTTCTCATCCGATTCAATCAAGCCGGCGTTAATTCGGACTTTTCTTTCAATCTCTGCTGTAATATCAGGATTGTCTTGAAGGAAAATCTTTGTATTTTCCCGTCCTTGTCCAATCTTTTCTCCATTATAAGAAAACCATGCTCCTGCCTTGTTCACAATGTTCTCTTTCACTGCAAGATCCAGAATATCACCTTCTTTGGAAATTCCTTTCCCAAACATAATGTCAAATTCCGCTTCTCTAAATGGTGGAGCTACTTTGTTTTTGACGACCTTAACTCTGGTTCGATTACCGATCACTTCTCCATTTTGCTTTAATGTCTCAATTCTTCTCACATCCATACGCACAGAGGAATAAAACTTAAGTGCTCTTCCGCCTGTTGTTGTCTCCGGATTGCCAAACATGACACCGACTTTCTCACGAAGCTGGTTGATAAAAATGACAACACAATTCGATTTGCTGATTACTGCTGTTAACTTTCGAAGTGCCTGTGACATCAACCTGGCCTGAAGACCAACATGGGAATCACCCATTTCCCCATCAATCTCTGCCTTCGGAACCAGAGCAGCGACTGAATCGACAATAATAACATCAACAGCGCCGGAGCGTACCATTGTCTCTGTAATCTCTAACGCCTGCTCTCCGTTATCCGGTTGGGAAATATATAAGTTATCAATATCTACACCGATATTGCCTGCATATACCGGATCCAGAGCATGTTCCGCATCAATAAATCCTGCGATTCCGCCATTTTTCTGTACCTCGGCTACAATATGTAAAGCTACAGTTGTTTTACCACTGGATTCCGGTCCGTATATTTCAATAATTCGCCCCTTTGGAACGCCTCCAATCCCTAATGCAAGATCCAGACTGAGCGAGCCGGTAGGAATCGATTCTACATTCATGTTGGCAGCGGAATCGCCCAGTTTCATAACGGTACCTTTACCAAATTGCTTTTCAATATTTGCAAGTGCTGCATCCAATGCTTTTAATTTTTCTTCGTTAGCCATTAATAAACCCTCCTGAACATTTGTTCGTATTTCTTTTTAATAGTAATATATTATTTGATTCTTGTCAATATCCAATCGAAACTCTAGTGCTTCAGTTTCTAATCAACCCGACTAATAACTTCCTGCTTTCTCGAATAGCGCAGGTCAAAAAGCCTAGATATAGCCCGAAAAGGATATTCACTCTTGCTACTTCTTTCAATTATAATCTATATGTGGGACAAAGTATGACAAAAAGAAAAAAAGAAATAAAAAAATAAGATATTGTTATATTACCATTTTCTTTACAAGCTGTAAACACTTTATTATAATAGAACAAAAATGATTTATTATTATATTATTCAAAAAAACATTGAACTATAAAAACCGGAGGTATATATGAAACATGTAGGTATCGTTGCTGAATATAATCCATTTCACAACGGACATGCTTATCAACTGGAAAAGGTAAAAGAACAATTTCCCGAAAAGCAAATATTGGTCATAATGAGCGGAAATTATGTGCAAAGAGGGGAACCGGCTATCTATAATAAATATTTGCGCACAGAATGTGCATTGGCATGTGGTGCAGATATTGTATTTGAGCTTCCGTGTCTGTTTTCCATAGCCAGTGCCGAATATTTTGCAACTGCATCGGTTCTTTCACTCGCTGCGACCGGTATGATAGATACCTTATGTTTTGGTGCGGAAAGTGAAGATATCGAAGCTATGACACAGGTTGCTCAACTGTTAATTGATGAGCCGACAGACTATAAAGTATTATTAAAAGAGAATCTGAGAAAAGGAGTTTCCTATCCGAAAGCACGTTCCATTGCGGTTTCAACGTATTTAAACAACGAAGATTATGAAGCGTTGTTAAAAAGTCCCAATAATATATTAGGCATCGAATACATAAAAACTATATTAAAATACAAATTAGATATTACTCCGTTCATCATCAAAAGACAGGGCAGCAACTATAATGACAATTCATTGACGAACACGTTTAGTTCAGCCTCAGCTCTCAGAAATGCAATTTCTGACCTGAAAGGAGAACCGGATCTCTCAAAATTGGAAACTTATATGCCGGAATCCTGTTATAAAATATTGACAGATCGGACCGATGTCAGACCATTGTTCTGGCAGGATTTTTACGAATATTTACAATACGCACTCTGGAATGCGTCATCTTCTAACCATCAATTTTTTGAAATGCCGGCTGACCTGGCTAACCGACTTTCATCCATTTCAAATTACCCTGCTGATATTCGTGATTTTTTCGAACAATTATCCAGTCGAAATTATACCAACACGCGAATCCGGCGGACACTCCTTAATCTGCTTTTAAATAATACCAAACAGGATATGGAGCGGATTAAGAATTACGGTTATGTCAGATATCTTCGTATTTTAGGATTTCGGGAGAAATCCTCAATACTGCTACGCGATATGAAAGATTCCTGTACCGTACCGGTCATAAATAAAGTTGCTGCCGGAAATCATCTTCCATCCGGCCATATTACTTTTTTTGAAAAAGAAATTCATATAAATGCTCTCTATGAGATGGCATACTTTAAAAAATACAAAGAGAAATTGCCTTGTGAATACCAGCGATCCGTCATAATAAAAAAATAAATGCATACAATACAATAAAAAACAGCCGGTCTACATCCATGAAAAGATTTTTTTCTCTGATATTCCTTTTATTTATTCTTATTTTTTTTCATAAGGAAACTATATCAGGAACCGAAAATGGTCTGCTTTTATGGTATCAGATCCTGATTCCTGCGTTGCTTCCTTTTATTTTATTGACAAATGCCCTATCTGAAACAAATGCATATCAAGTGATTGAAGAATCAGGGAGTAAATATTTTTCCGGTCGATTATATGAAATATTGGCTATTCTATTGGGAAATCTATGTGGATATCCGATTGGAGGGAAAATAATCAATGATTTCGTCTCTAATCATTATATGACCGAAGATCGGAGCATCCGGATTCTGGCACTGGCAAGTCAGGCAAGTCCTATGTTTATAATTGGCTTTATTCATTTGCATATTCTAAGAGATACGCTTCCTCTTTCAATCTTTTTGCTCAGTATCTATGTACCGGTTTTCCTTAAGTATTGCTTACTTTCTGCACCAAAAGAACGTCAGTCCACAGTGATAACGCAAAAATCGAAGGAACCAATCTTAATTCGTGATACTTTTTTACATTCTGTGGAAATTATGGTCTTAATCGGAATCTATGTGATCATATTCTCAATTCTTTTACAGATCCTTCTTCCGTACTGCAAATATGATTTCCAAAAAATTATCTTTTCTTTTTTGGAGATTACAACAGGATTAAATCTGTTGGATCGAATGCAGCTCTCTGAGATTATGAAAACTCCCCTCGTCTGTGCCCTTACATCATTTGGTGGCCTATGTAATGCATTTCAGGTAAAAGGAATCATTAAATTTACTAATGTGCATATAAAAAAGTACCTGATTGATAAGTTCATTTTATCAGCAGGTACTTTTGTTATCGTTTGGTGCTACTTAAAATGGATGAAAGGATTATAAATCTTGTGTTGAAAAAGATCTTTTACCTAATTCAGAATTTCTCCCCGTTAGAAAAATCATCCACAACGCCTAATGATTTTGCGTCTGCGGTATCCGGTTCGGTATCAACCAAAATCACATCTTCTCCTTGTATATGCTCTTCTACCAATCCTCTTCCAACCCTTGGACCTCTTTTTACGCGCCCTTCCATCGGTGGAACATCTCTGGATTCTTCTCCGTTTGCTTTGTATACAGTCTTGTCAATATTTCTTGCAGCGGCAGCGGCCTCTACTGTTTTTGCAACTGTCTCCTGCGCCGTTTGAGGCGTATGGATGACCGGATTTCTTTTTCTTACCACCTTTTTCTTAATCTTTTTCGGTTGGTTTTCTGTTCCCTCCGAATTGATTTGCTCATTGGTTGATGCTGTTTCCGCAGAAGCAACAACATTTTCGGATGTGCTTATTTTATCCGTGGCAAGTGGAGTTTCATTCGGGACTACTTTTTCTCCGGTTGAAATAAAATCCGGTATGTCCACTGCCGGTTTCGCTGCCGGTTGTGAAACTTCTGTCTGGGCAGATTGTTTTGCCGAACCTTTTTCTCCCTTCATACCAACTGCTTGTTTTACTTTTTGAACCATTTTTTGCTTCTGTTTTGTCTGCTCCGGTTCATTTTTATTGTCCAAAGCTGTTTTGATATGAGGAGCCTTCTTCACACTGTTTGGATCACCGGTAAATTCAACGATCTGATTCTGAATCTCATCTAAATTAGCATTTGCAACAAGATAATCGTTATTGAGCTGTTCTACAAGATTCTCATAATTTGAGCGTTCTGCTGCGAGAGTGGCTTCCACATAATCCCGAATACCTGTCATAATGTCGTTCGTATATTGCATTGATCCAAGACGTATTTCATTCGCTTCCGATACCGCACGAGAGAGAATATCATTTGCCTGAACTCGTGCCATTTCAACCGTTTCGTATGCCTTTTGGTTTGCCTGCTCCATAATTACAGTCTCTGAAACCAGTTGTGCTGCCTGATTATTTGCCTGTGCGATTATTTCATCTGCATTTTTTCTGGCATCCATCAAAATGGCATCTTTATTTCGCATAATTTTTTTACAACGGTCAATTTCTGCCGGAATCTTGACTTTCAAATCTTCAAAAATTTCATCAAATTCATCTCTCGGTACGATGATTTTATTGGTAGATAATGTTGTTGTTTTACAACTGTTCATAAAATCTTCAATCTCGTTCAATACATCTTCAATACTTTTTTTTGCCATTTTTCTTCCTCCATGCCATATATTCTCATATTTTAACCCTAAATCAAAAGATAATATTATAGGGTATACTTCTATTTGCGAAAGCGCTCTTTTAATCGTTCTTCCACGTAATCCGGAACAAAATCCGATACATCGGTTCCGTAGCGTGCATATTCCCGGACAATACTTGAACTTAAATATGCATATTCAATACTTGTTGTTAAAAATACTGTGTCTACATTTCCCTTACTTGCCTTGCGGTTACTCTGTGCGATCTGTAATTCATATTCAAAATCAGTAACTGCCCGAAGACCTCTGACAATCACGGAAATATTATTGTCTTTCATATAGTCGATCAACAGGCCGTCAAAACTGATCACCTTAACATTATCGAATCCCTTTGTTGTCTCAATCAGCATATCCTTTCGCTCTTCCACTTCAAATAAAGAATTCTTTGCACTGTTATTCAAAACACCGACTATAATCTCATCAAACATTTCTGCAGATCGTTTGATAATATCTAAATGACCAAAGGTTACCGGATCAAAGCTGCCCGGATAAATCGCCTTACTCAAAACGCAATCCCCATTTCATTCTATTCTTTCTAAAAAGATGTGTTTATTTGTCTTATATATCTTTTCCTTTAAGATACGAAATCCTCTTAAATCTTCGTGATACAAATCTGTTTCCAGATCAGCTTCTACAATGACAAGTGCTTTTTCCTGCAGAATCTGATAAAACACCGGATTATGAAGCACTTCTTTCTCTAACCCTTTTCCATAGGGCGGATCCATAAAAGCCACATGAAAGCGCTCATGTCCCAAGAGCATATTTATTGCAGAATTTACACTGTATGGTAATATCTCAGCCTGTCCCATTAAATGGGTAAATTCCAGATTCTGCCGAATAATATCGACCGCTTCCTTGTTCTGTTCAACAAAGCAGGCTTTATCTGCACCTCTGCTGAGAGCCTCAATTCCTATGGCACCACTTCCACTAAATAAATCCAGAAAACGGATGTCATATACCTCATCCTGTATCATATTAAACAAGGTTTCTTTGATTCGATCCGTAGTCGGTCTGGTATCCATACCGGCCGGTGTCTTTAATCGTAAACTTCGTGCCTTTCCTGCTATCACTCTCATAGTGTACTCCTAATCTATTTTAGTTGAAATATAAAATTTGTCAACACTTTCTGTCCGTTCATACAATTTATTTGACGAATTTTGGAATATTTCTACTAAAAAATGAACTTTTGCGTTAATTATACAAGAAAAAGAGACATATATCAATTCCTAATAGTTTCCAGTTTATTTTTTTTAAAGATTCAAATACTAAACGCACAACATGAAAATGTTGTTTTATATAGACAACGCAAGAAAAAGGAGGGATTTGTCATGAGTAAGAAAACAAAAAGACAGGCGCAGGACGCACTTAATAACTTCAAATATGAGGTAGCAAATGAAATCGGTGTACCGTTAAAAAATGGTTACAACGGAGATCTGACCTCATACCAGAACGGTTCTGTGGGTGGCTATATGGTTAAGAAAATGATAGAAGCCCAGGAAAGAGAAATGAGTGGCAAGTAATATAGGTTGTGTCGCAAACTCAATTCGAAAAGGAACTGCAAGACAAAAGCAGGACGCTGATCATTTAAAAAATTGATCAGCGTCCCGTTCTTTTTACAAATTAGAAACAACATTATCCTCTTCTATTTTTTTGCTTCCGTAACGAATTGCCTCGTATAATGCTGCATCTGCAGAAGTTTTATAAGGATTTACATAGAAAACAGATAAAATTCCACAAGTAAATGCAGCAAGTATTTCCCATCCGGCAAAAGATAGGTCATATACAAACGCATTCCATTTCTGTCCATCCATCAAGCGGTGGCTTATTTCAAACGCTTCATCTTTTGTCATATCCGGGTTTTCAGCCAGTAAATACGGAATCAAACGATATTCATACCTCTTTATAATACCCGGTACAATAAACAATAACGACCATAAGTAAATATATAAATCTTTGAAAAACATAGTTTTTACAACATTTTTATAATTCTTATCAAAGCCCGAAGACAAATATTTCAAAGGACTGATTTCCGACTGGTTCTGTAAGAAAAACCTATCACATCCAACTGCAAGCGGATTTAGCACGAATGCTTTAAACGCAAATGAAATTGCCATTAGAAGCAGCATGAGAACAAACATAATCAATACTATCATCACAATGACAAAAACGGTAACTGCAGACCTTGCAGATCCAGAAAAATCACTGTCACCCATATCATAATCATCACCCCAGCTCGCGTACCGCTTTAATGGGCGAACAGCGTCACCCATATCAAATTCATAATAACCGACATCATCATAACCGACATTAACATAACCGATATCATCATAACCGAGATCATCATAACCGTCATCATCATATCTGTCATCATCAAAATTGTAATCATCATAGTCATCAAAATTCTTTTTCGAAAATACACTTGATAATGCATTTGAAAATGAACTGGGTAAACTAGTTGATACGGAGACATTCGGCGAACCTCCTGATACAAAAAGATAAATTAATGCTACCAATACACATTTCCAATAGTTTCTTAAAAATGCTTGTTTTCCCTTTTCCTTAACTTCTTTACGATTCCACATAGTGAATCTCCTCCTTAAATATTGAATTATATTTGGTATATTGTCATAACTGTACAGCAGATATATCTTCTGTCTTGAGAAGCTGATCAATGGGATAACCTTGTTTTTCAAGGTATGTGATTGCATCATTTGCCTGCTTTAAGATATCCGCATGATTATAGATATCGCCCAACTGAAATAACAGATCCCCGCTTTGCCGTACACCAAAAAAATCACCCGGACCTCTTAATTTTAGATCCTCATTAGCTATATAGAATCCATCATTGGAATCATTTAATATAGCAAGTCTTTCTTGTGCTTCTTTCCGATCCGTACCACATAACAGAATACAATAAGATTGTGCTTCCCCTCTTCCTACTCTTCCTCTAAGCTGATGTAGTTGCGCGAGACCGAATTTTTCCGCATTCTCAATCATCATAACAGTGGCATTTGGATTGTTGATACCAACTTCAATGACCGTTGTAGAAACAAGAATATCAATGGAACGATCCGCAAATTCTTTCATAATGCGATTTTTCTCATCCGGAGTCATTTTTCCATGCAAATATTCAATTCGAACCGTTTCCGGAAAGAAATTCAAAAGGCTTTCCCTGTATTCTACCACATTCTCAGCTTCCACATTTTCGCTTGCTTCCACCATAGGGCAAATTATGTAGATCTGATGTCCTGTTCATTCATAAATTTATATGCGGTCGGACGATACTTTGGCCCCACTACACAATTTTTAATTGGTTTTCTGGAGGCCGGCATATCTTTCATAACGGAAATATCCAAATCTCCATACATTATAATGGCCAATGTACGCGGAATCGGAGTTGCACTCATAACGAGAACATGCGGATCCTCTCCTTTTTCCGAGAGGCGTGCTCTTTGTCTGACTCCGAAACGGTGCTGCTCATCTGTAATTACAAGCCCTAAATTGTTGTATGTCACTTTATCCTGTATCAGGGCATGTGTTCCGATGATCACATCAATCTCACCGGCTGCCAATGCATTATAAATCTTTCTCTTTTCCGACAATTTTGTGGAACCCACAAGTAGCGCAGTGCGCACGCCAAAATCAGCCAAATCCTCACTGACGCCCTTATAATGCTGCAGCGCAAGCACTTCTGTCGGAGCCATTAAAGCTGCCTGATAACCATTTTTAACAGTGGCAAGAATTGCCATCTCCGCCACAGCCGTCTTACCGGATCCCACATCTCCCTGTACCAAACGATTCATCACCGTTTCGCCTGACATATCCTGACGAATCTCTTCGATTGCATTTTTCTGCCCATTTGTAAGTAAAAGGAAGCTTTGCGATAAAAGCATCAACATCTGTCCAATCCCGTATCAAAAAATGATTCTTTTCTTTTACGGTTCGATCCCTCATCAAGCGCATACGCAGTAGAAACCAGAAGAATTCATCAAATATCAAACGTTTTCTACACTCTGTTAACCGTTCCATACTTTTGGGAAAATGACTTTCCATCACAGCCCGGCTTAACGGCATTAAACAATATCGTTCCCGAATCGGATCCGGGACTTTATCTTCCAGCTGATCAAGTAATGGCAATGCACCGGCAACAGACTTTGTCACAATCTTATTGCTTAGACCTTCCGTAAGCGGATATACCGGTTGCAGGGAAGAAAGCAGCTTTTCGTATTGTGCAGGCGTATAATATTCCGGATGCTCCATTGTGAATTGATGATTGCGGATTGTGATTGTTCCGACAAAGAAAAAAAACTGACCGATATGAAATATCTGTTTTAAAAAAGGTGAATTATACCATGTCAGCTTCACACTTCCCGTTCCATCTTTGACGGTACAGGTAGCAAGTGTGAAATTTCTGATTTTTTTAATCTCTACATACGACTGAATGGTTGCTTTGATCGTCACTCTTTTTCCGATTTCAGCATCTTTGATATCAACCGGTGAATCATAACACAAATAATTTCTTGGATAGAGTGTAAGGAGATCTTCAATCGTATATACATTCAATTTTTGAAATAAAGCAGCTGTCTTTGGCCCTACTCCTTTTAATCTGTCCACTCTATCTTTTATCTGCATCCGGCTATCTCCTTTCCTGAAAAATCGAGGTTACAGTTCACTCGTTAATCAATAAACAGTTGCCGAACATGCTATATGTTTTACCATGTAGGGCTATCTGCAAACGCCGGCACTTAACGTATGACGACTATAGGAGTCATGCGTTTAGTACCGTTGCGTTTAAAGTTAAGCGAAATGCCTGAGACCTTAGCGAGGTACGAGCTTAGTTCGAAGGTATGCTTTAGCTCG